>SKLG01000336.1 GCA_007123335.1 Anaerolineae bacterium
GCGTGCACCTGGTCACACCCAACGACTATCTCTCCAAGGTGGGCGTGCAGTGGATGGGGCCGGTGTATAACCTGCTGGGCCTCAGCGTCAGCGTGATCCAGTCGATGGGCCAGGACCCGACGATGAGTTCCTTCTTGTTCGATCCCGATTATGTGGCCGCCGACGACCGCTACCAGCACCTGCGCCGTTGCTCGCGCCAGGAGGCCTATGCCGCCGACATCACCTATGGCACGAACAACGAGTTCGGTTTTGATTATTTGCGCGACAACATGGTGCTTGACCTGAGCCAGTGTGTGCAGCGCGAGCTCTATTACGCCATCGTCGACGAGGTGGACAATATCCTCATCGACGAGGCGCGCACGCCGCTGATCATCTCCGGTGAGGCCGAAGAGTCGGCCAAACAATATCGCCAGTTCGCCCAGATCGTCGAGCGCTTGCAGCCCGAGGTGGACTATACCATCGAGGAGAAGGAGCGCACGGTCACCGCCACCGAGGAGGGTATCAGCAAGGTCGAGCGGGCGCTGGGCATCGACAACCTCTATGCGCCGGAGCATTTCGAGCTGACGCCCTATATGGAGAATGCCTTGCGCGCCAAGGCCCTCTTTCACCGCGACCGCGACTATGTGGTGAACGAGAATGGCGAGGTGATCATCGTCGACCCCTTTACCGGGCGCATGATGTACGGTCGCCGCTACTCTGAGGGGCTGCACCAGGCCATCGAGGCCAAGGAGAATGTGGTGGTCCAGCGCGAAAGCCTGACCATGGCCACCATCACCTTTCAGAATTTCTTTCGCATGTATCGGCGCCTGGCCGGCATGACCGGCACCGCCGAGACCGAGGCCGAAGAGTTTGCCCAGATCTATAACCTGGAGGTGGTGGTCATCCCCACCCACCGGCCCATGGTCCGCGCGGATCATCCCGACGTTGTCTACAAGACCGAGGAGGCCAAGTTTCAGGCGGCGTTGGACGAGATCAAGGAGATGCACATCGCCCAGCGCCCGGTGTTGGTGGGCACGCTGGCTATCGAGACCTCGGAGATGATCTCGCGCCGGCTGAAGCGGATGGGCATCGACCACGAGGTGCTCAACGCCAAGTACCACGAGCGCGAGGCGCAGATCATCGCCCAGGCCGGCCGCCCCGGCGCGGTGACCATCGCCACCAACATGGCCGGTCGCGGTGTGGATATCCTCCTTGGCGGCAACGCCGAGGGCCTGGCCCGCGACGCCCTGCGCCGCCAGGGCCACGATCTCACCGAGATCGAGCCCGACATCTGGGAGGGGGCGCTGGCCACGGCGGAGGAGCAATGCGCCACCAACCGCCAGATCGTGCTCGAGGCTGGCGGTCTCCATGTGCTGGGCACCGAGCGCTATGAGGCGCGGCGCATCGACAACCAGTTGCGCGGTCGCGCCGGCCGCCAGGGGGATGCCGGCTCCTCCCGCTTTTACGTCTCGCTGGAGGACGAGCTGATGCGCCGCTTTGGCGGGCCGGCCGTGGCGCGGCTCATGGACCGGCTGGGGGTGGATGAGAGCATCCCCATCGAGCACGACATGGTCTCCAAGGCGCTGGCCAACGCCCAGATCCGCGTCGAGGGCCACAACTTTGACGCCCGCAAGCACCTGCTCGAGTACGACGATGTGGTCAATCAGCAACGCCAGGTGATCTATGACCAGCGTCGGCTGATCCTGACGGCGAGCGAGGCGCCCGACGTGGGCCTCAAGCCGGTGATCCTCGATATCCTGAGCCAGCAGCTTCAGGCGCTGGTCGATGCCCACACCCAGGGTTATCCGGAGGACTGGGATATCGAGACGTTGTGGACGACGGTGGATCGGATGATCCATCTGCCCCAAGACCATCGTCCGGACGATTGGCGCGGCCTCAGTGCTGACGAGATCGCCGACGACGCGCTGGAACTGGCGGCTCTGGCGTATGAGGAGCACGAGCAGGCTCTGGGCGCCGAGGAGATGCGCCAGATCGAGCGGCTGATCATGCTGCGCGTCATCGACCATCGCTGGGTGCGCCACCTGACGGCGCTGGACGAGCTGCGCGAGGGGATCGGGCTGCGCGCCTTTGCCCAGCGAAACCCCCTGGTAGAGTACAAGCGCGAGGCCTATACCGCCTTTGAGAATCTGTTGGCCGAGGTGCAGAACGACATCGCCAACTATATCCTGAACGCCCGCCTGGAGCGACGTCCTGCCATGCCGCGCGCCACGCGCTACTCTGGCGCCAGCGGCGGCAGCGCCGGGAGCGTACGCGCGCCACAGCGCTCCAGCAGTAAGGTCGGGCGCAACGATCCCTGCCCCTGCGGCAGCGGCAAGAAATACAAGCAATGCTGCCGGCTCAAGGGGCTATCACCGGAGGAGGCCGCCGCCAACGCCAAGCGCAGCCCCGCCGTCGCCGAGGGCGAGAAACGGTAGCGACGGACACGATATTGGCGGGCGCTGGGTATAGCGGGCGATTTGCCTAGCGCCCGCTGTACCCAGCGCCACTGTACGCGGCTCGGACATCACCATCCCCAAGGAGAACGACGCGCATGCCCATCCGCTCCTTCCAGCAACTCTTGTACGAGGCCTCCTGGCTCGGCCCTAAAAAGATCGCCATCGCCGCGGCGGCCGAGGCGCACCTCATCGACGCCGCCCGTCAAGCCCAGGATGTGGGCATGGCTCACTGTCTGCTGGTCGGTAAAGAGGCCGACGTGCGGCGCGTGGCCGATGAGCACGACATCGACATTGGCGACATGACCCTGCTGGACATCGCCGATCCCGAGCAAGCGGCGTATCAGGTGATGGCCATGGCCCGCCGGGGCGAGGTCGATGTGGTCATGAAGGGGACCCTGGCCACGGTGGCCTTTATGCGCGCCGCCCTGGATCGCGAGCATGGCCTGCGCACCGGCAAGCTCTTTACCCACGTCGCCGTGTTCGAGATCCCCTCCTTTGGGCGGCTGCTGCTCATCACCGATGGCGGGGTGGTGGTGGCGCCTGATCTCTATCAAAAGATCGAGATCGTGCAGAACGGCATCGACGTGGCCCACAAGCTGGGCATCGAGATGCCCCGCGTCGCCGTGCTGGCCGCCTCCGAGTTTGTCAACCCCAAGATCCCCACCACCATCGACGCCGCCAACCTGTCCAAGATGGCCGAGCGTGGCCAGATTCGCGGCGGCATCGTCGATGGCCCGCTGGCGCTGGACAACGCCATCTCGGCTGCGTCGGCGCAGGCCAAGGGGATCAACAGCCCCATCGGCGGCGAGGCCGATATCCTCGTGGTGCCCGATGTCGAGGCCGGGAACCTGTTGGCCAAGGCCATCACCTATTTCGGCGGCGGTGATATGGCTGGGGTGGTGGTGGGCGGCTGCGCGCCCATCGTCGTCACCTCGCGCTCTGATTCGCCGACCACCAAGCTGATCTCCATCGCCCTGAGCATTCTGCTGGTCGGCGGGGGCTGCTCGCCGATGCGGGTGGGCGCCGTCGAGGATGAGGTGTGACTCGTGTCGCGAGAATGCACAAGCGCTCGTCTCAGGACGAGCGCTTGATGCCATCATCGCCAGGCTCTGGCGAAAGCGTCAACTCTGCGGATAGGGGTAGGCCATGGGGGTGACTGGCACCACCGTCGGGAGAGGATAGGACCTCTCCTGGGCGGGCATGGCAGGCTCAGGCGTCGCCTTAAGTGCTGGCGTCGCGGTGGGCTGCTCGGATTGGGGCGCCGGTGTGGCCGTCTCACCCTCGGTAGCGCGGATCACGGTCGGCGGCGGCGGCGTAAATGCCCCCTCGTCACTTCCGCAACCCACCAGGGCGCTGGCCAACAAGGCCATCAGCAGGATGGCGCACCAGCTATAGCGCAACGTGTGGCCGGATCTCGACATGGTTTCATCACTCCTCTGCTGCCACATCAGGGGGGCGTCTGGTGCTCTTGTTGGCCCATCTCGCTGCTATGGCGAAAAGAAACGGTTCTGCATTTGCCCGAGTCGATGTCGTGGACCCAACATCCGCGTGCGAGGCCAAGTATAGCATGATCGACGGCAACGCCCCAAATGATCGGCCAAAGGCAGCGCGTACTTTTTATCAGGGGAGAGGGTGCGCGGGTGGTGCTGGCGGGTATTAGTTGTCTGACCAGTAGTAGCCGATACCCCATCGGGTTAGCAGATGCTTGGGTTGATCAGGACGCGGCTCGATCTTGCTGCGCAGCTTGTAGACGCAGAGGCTGAGATTGGCATCCACGTTCTTTTCCGCTTGCTGTCCCCAGACGTGGCTTGTGAGATCCTCACGGGTGACCACAAGCCCCCGATTCTCTAGCAGGCGCTCAAGCAAGCGACACTCGGCGAGCGTAAGCTGCACCTCGCGGCCCTCTATCTCGATCACACAGGCCGAACTATCGAGGAGCACCCCTTTGGAGTCCTTTGACGGTCCTTCACGCTTGCTTTCTTTGCTCCATTTCCAGTAGCGGCGAAGACACGCGTCGATATGGGCCAGCAAAGTCTCCAGGCTGTAGGGTTTGCTCAGGCAGCCGTCGGCGCCTCCGCGAAGCGCACGCACGACGAGGGACTCGTCGGCCTCGGGGACGAGGGTAAAGATGGGGATATCCTGCTGATCACAGAGCGATTCATACCGCTCCCCCAAGGCGTGTGCCGTCTGACAGTCGACGATCATCAAGCGAGGGTCAAAAAGACGCAAGGCTCTGTCATCTTCGGCACCCAAACGCCAGACGCGGCATATATGTCCACCGTATTGCAGATCGCGGCATAATCTCGGCGCACTGCGCCTGCCCTCAACGATGACGGCCAACCGTGCCATGGTCGCTACTCCTGCTTAAAGGCCCATTCATGATTTCATTATAGCAGGCTTTGGTCTCAGTCAGGTCTCTATTGGGTAAGGAAACGGTATCAAATGGTGCCCGTGTCCTTTACGCCCATCATGCGATCGCGTTCCTCTTCTACCCATGCCGTCCGTTCGACAAACTGATAGCCCATGCGCATCCGGGTGTTGATGTACATGGGCGCGCTGGGATTCTCTTCCAACGCCGTACGCAGTGAGTGAACGATGACGGCAAGATGCGCCTTGCATCGATCCATTTCCACATCGTTGCCGATCACCTCGCGCGCCAATTGCTCAAAGCTCACCGGGCGTCCTGCATGACGCACAAGGCAGGTGAGCACCGACCACTCGCGAGAGGTCAAAGCGAGCGGCTGCCCCTCTCGGGTTATCACCCGGTTCTCGATGTCGATGTGCAAATAGCCATCGTCGTAGACCATCCCGGCGCGGCTGATCCCCTGGACGCGGCGCACCAGGGCCTGTAGCCGCACCTCGAGATCGCGGAGATGGAACGGTTTGGTCATATAGTCGTCGGCGCCGGCTTCCAGGGCATCAATGACGACCTGTTCACTGCCGACGCCGCTCAGAATCAGCACCGGCACATCCGAGAAGATCCGCAGCCCACAACAGACCTCGATGCCATCGACGTCTGGGAGGAGCATATCCAGTACCACCACCTCGGGATGGAGGCGAGAGATCAGGGCCAGCGTTTTGCTCCCTTCTTCCGTACATGCCACCTGGTGGCCCTGATGTTCCAGATAGCGCGCCAACTCTTGGAGAAAGCCGGTATCATCATCGACGAGTAGTATTCTCAACGCGTTCCATCTCCACCAAAGGAATCAATCCAGCTCAATCTGTGTGACATCTCCAGCCAGAGCATCCATCATCAATATGCGCTTCTGCAGCGGCGTCCCCTGCCCGGTGATCAACTTGACCACCTCCTGGATCTGCCAGGCGGCGATCATCATCGGTGTCGCCGCCGGATTGCCCAGCTCGGTCTCGACGCCGTGCTCCGGCACCCCGTCATCGCCATAGAGGGCGAAAAGCCCGCGATCGCCGGGCAGGACGGTCATCACCTGGCCATAGTGGCCGCCGATGGCGCCGTGCACCATGGGCACGTCCAGCCCGGCGGCGATGCGTTGCAGCGCCAGGCGGATCGGCAGCGCGTCCAGGGCGTCGACGATGATCTGCGCGCCCCTGAGCAGGTCAGGCCCGTTCTCCTCGGTGAGCCAGTTCACGTGGGCCGTGGCCTCGGTGGCCTGGTTCAGCGCGGCCACGCGGTTGGCCAGCACCTGCGCCTTGGCCTGCCCCAGGGTCGCCTCGATGCAGCCCAGTTGCCGATTCAGGTTGTTCTCCTCAAAGCGGTCGCCGTCGATGATGATCAGACGGCCCACACCCATCCGCGCCAGCCCCTCGATGATCCAGCCCCCCAGGCCGCCGGCGCCGACGATGGCGACGGTGGCCTCCAGCAGGGCGATCTGTCCCTCCCAGCCCACGGTGCCCAGGTTGCGCCGATAGCGCTCGGGCACGATCTGTCGCCGCAGCGCCTCGATCTCTACCTCTCGCAGCGAGAGGTGTTGTGATGCGGCCAGGCGCTTGGCCTCGGCCATGGGCAGTGAGGGCGGCGTCTTATCGCTGCCCTCATCTGTGGCGAGGAACAGCGCGAACAGGTCATCCCACGTCGACATCGTCAGGGTACTCCTTTGCTTGCTCTTGGCCGCGCAACACGCGCAGCGCGCCCTGGGCCATGGCCAGCATCTCCATCTGGCCGGGGAACACCACCACCGGGGCGATCCACGCCGTGCGCGCCTGTACCCACTCGATGAGCATCTGGGAGCGGGCCAGGTCGCCGGTGAGGATCACGGCCTGCACATCGCCGTGGAGCACCGTGGCCATGGCGCCGATCTCCTTGGCGATCTGGTAGGCCATGGCCTCATAGATGAGGCGCGCGTGGTCGTCGCCGGCGGCGATGCGCCGCTCCACCTCGCGGGCGTCGTTGGTGCCCAAATGCGCCACCAGCCCGCCCCGGCGGGTGATCAGGCGGAACATCTCTGCATAGGTGTATTGGCCGGAAAAGGCCATGCGCATCACGTCGCCCACCGGCAGGCCGCCGGCCCGCTCCGGCGAAAAGGGGCCCGTGCCGTCCAACGCCTGATTGACGTCGATCATCCGCCCATGGCGGTGGGCGCTCACCGAGATGCCGCTGCCCAGGTGCACGACGACTAGGTTCACCGCCTCGTAGAGCTGGCCCAGA
>SKLG01000098.1 GCA_007123335.1 Anaerolineae bacterium
CCAGAGACAGCCCCCTGGGGTCGTAGAACTGATGTACAGCAGCGATACGGCCGAGACATGGCTGGTCCAGGTCTATAACTATATCGAGGAGCACACGGTCTGGTTCGAGATCGTAGCCGAAGGATTGCCTGTGGAGCCCGTCGTGACGCCCACGCCTGTGGAGCCGGTTGTGACGCCCACGCCCGTTGTGACGCCGATGCCTACGGAGCCTGAGCCCGTCGATATGGGCACTACGCCGGAGGATGCCGAGACATTGGTGGGCGACACGCCCATGACCGGAATGATCGTGGGGAGCCGCGCGGGCAGCTTTGGCTACTATCGCATCGAATATCCGGGCAATGAGGATGTGGTCAACATCCGTGTCACCTTCCTGCCGGGCGACCCTGCGACGATGACAGGGGTTGGCTTTAACCTCTATGGCGAACAGGGCGCGCTTCTTGGTGAGGGTGACCAGAGACAGCCCCCTGGGGTCGTAGAACTGATGTACAGCAGCGATACGGCCGAGACATGGCTGGTCCAGGTCTATAACTATATCGAGGAGCACACCGTCTGGTTCGAGATCGTAGCCGAAGGATTGCCTGTAGAGCCTGTTGTGACGCCCACGCCTGTGGAGCCCGTTGTGACACCGACGCCTACGGAGCCTGAGCCCGTCGTTGATCGTCGTCTTGCTCCAGGTGCGACGGCTACCGGCACGTTGGTTGGCAGTGGTGCGGGTAGCTTTAGCCTGTATGAGCTTGCCTATCCTGGCGATGATTCGGATGTGATGATCACGCTTTGGTTCTGGCCGGCTGATCCAGCCCTTGAACCGCGCATGGGTTTTAACATCTACAACCCCGCAGGGCACCGCGTTGCCCAGGCGGTTACAAGAGAGGATCTGGGCAAGGTCGCGACACTCTCGACCGATGTCCCCGGTATTTACACCATCCAAGTGTACAATTATAACGAAGGTCTACCGATGGAGTATACGCTCAGCCGCTGAGCGAGCGTGATGCTCCTTTGAGGAAACAGTAACCACCGCGCAGGAGGCGATTCCTGCACGGTGGTTTCTCGTTGAGCGATAACCTACTCACCTTCATAGTTTGGTATGGCTATGGCGCTGGGACCCAAGGTTTAGGGCTTTCCATCGAGCGCCTGCAGCCGCGCTTTTTGCGCGGCAACACAGGTTGGAATCGAGGCCAGATTCTCCCCTTCGTAGGGTTCGCGCTCGGCAACTTGTAGCAAGAAGACCATGCTCTCCTCCAGGTTCTGGCGGAACTTGGCCTGGTAACGGGCATTTGCCTCGTTGCCGTTGCGCACCAGCTTCTCATAGTGATCGATATAAAGCTCAAGTTCTTGGGCGAACATATGCGGGCGATGTGCCGGCACCAAAGATGGCCCCCGACCATAGATGTGATCGACCATCTCTTGCAAGGAATAGATGCGGTTGAACCAGGCCAGATTAGGGCCAGGGCAGATGGCCTGCGGGGCGTCGGCCTCCTCGGCCAGACCGAGGGCGATGCGCGCGCCGTTGCCCAGGTGATAACAGATACAGCTACGGTCCATTACCTCGGCGCGTTGCCGCTCCTTCTCGGCTTGGGGCAGGTCCAGCCCGTCGATCTGGGCCAGCTTGAGTCGCTGATAACGAGAGGAAGCGATACACAGCGCCCGCTCGGTGAACTCGGTATCCGTGACCCCGAACCCTTTGGGGCAGGGCGAGCCAGGCGTGCCCGACGCGATCCGTGCCCGCTTCCAGCGTTCTGAGCCACTGTCGCGCAGATTGCTGAACGGAATCCTCAGAGGCGAAACGTCGCTGACATAGAGTTCGTCAGGCCCTGCCTGGACAAGGAGTTGGCGGGTGCTCTCGTCCACGCAGGTGGCCTCGGGAACGAGCAGAAAAGGCGTCGCCCATCCGGTGCCGTCCATGCCGAAATCCTCGCACAACCGGCGCACCTCGCCATGGTTGCCGAGGCCTCCCTGCACGGTGATGAGCGGTCGGCTCTGCCTCGCGCTGGCCGGATACTCCCAACCTTGTTGTTCATAGTAGGCGATGACCTTGGGGCGCACCGCCTCGGCCAGTTGGTCGCGGTTCTCGGCGAACTCGTGCAGCAAGCTGGCCAGCAGATACCCATCGGTGGCAAAGACGTGGCCGCCGCAGTTCAGGCCTGACTCGACGCGGAATTCCGATACTTCCAGTCCCTTGCGGGCCAAATACTGGCCCTGGATGCGCGCCGAGCGAAAATCGCTCACCTTGACCACGATGCGTTTCTTGGGCTCGCCGGAGGGGCCGCGATAGAAATCGCGAAACTCGGCCATATAGTTGTACAGTGGTTGATTGATCCCTGCCGAGAGCACCAGCGACGAGCTAAGGCGGCTATGGGCATAGCCTCGCAACGCGGCCATGGCGTCGCGATACTCCACGTCCAGGGGTTCGCCCTGAGCGTCATAGTTGATGCGGTCGACCTTGACCATGATGTTGACATCAATGGAGCCGGGGCGCATGCGCTCGGTGAGCGATTGGGCGAGAGCGTTGTAGGCATCGCTCCCAGTGTTCATTTTCAATAGGCGATGGTAGTCGGCCTTGAGCGGCGAATCATCGGGTAGCAGTTCGAAATAGAGGGTCTTTTCGTTGTCTGCCACAAAGGGCTGAGCCTGGATTTCGGCGAATCTGCGCGCTACAATCTCATCGACGGTGTTGAGGTAGGCCGTAATGCGCCGTGCACGTCCATCGGTTTCGTGGCGCTGGATAGGAGCAAAGGGTAGCTCATAGAGAGTGGTATAGTGCTGGCGAAGCTCCTCCAGCAAAAGATCGTCGACCAACGAGATCACCGACGAAATGCCCAATGGCGCGACCCGAATCGGCGTATCGGCAGAGTGGCCGGTGGCCATCACTGGGATGTGAAAGGTATGGTATGACGATGTCATCGGCCTTCCTTTGCGGCAAATGTGGGCAGCCGAAAAATATGCCGCCCCAAAATTTGGCGCCCAGAAAGGTTCTGGGCGCGCTCTCCATGGGCATGTAACACCGCCAGGGCTTATTGGTTGTGCAGCCTGTCTACCTGTTCCCTCGGATGGCGTTGACGATGTCCACATTGTTTGGTGGGCAGCCAGGCACATAACGCGAATGGGCGCGCAACGCCTCAGGGCAGCAGATGCCCACCGGCACCACCTGATCGGGTGGGATCCCGGCCCCTGGCAGAGCGTCTCCGGTGACCAGCACGACGCCCCGCGCCTCGGCGACGGTCTCTGCCTGTATCATGTCGAACAGCGAGGAGAGGATGCCGTTGCGACAGCCGGTGCAGGTGCCCTCAGCGTGGAGTATTTCGATCCCCTCAAGGGCGATGCGGCTATCTTCCTCCATGCGCAGGAAGCGGCGAGAGACATCTGTCAGCCGCTCGCCGCGAACCTCGATCTCGTCCAACGCCAGACTGCCGAGCCCGCGCTCAGCGGCAATGGTTAACAGCCGAACCTCCTCCGGCGCAAACCCTATTGCGGCGCTACCCACGGCGTCCACCGCCAACAAATCACGGCCAGCGATGAGCAACCCCATCTCCACCGGCAGGCCGAACACCGGCCCCAGCCCCTCCTGGCCGATGAGACCGTCGATGAGGGCAAAGGCGGGTTTGAACAGCCGGATCAGGTCACATACTCCCTGAAAGACGCCGACTTGGTGGATGCGGCGCTTGTCGGCATCGATCACCAGGCCCTTGAGGTTCTTGAGGCTCAGCGAGGTATCGGTCTGGTCGTGGGTCTTGAGCACCGGCACGCTCACGATGGCGTCGGCCTCGACGACCGGGCGCCAGGTGGTCACCTCCTCCAACACGACGCCGTCGGGCACCGGCACATGCACGCGCTCGGTGCGTTTGAGGTCGATCACCTCATAGCCCTCATCCTTCAGCGCCGAGTAGCCCATAAAGCGCATCACCTCCTCGGTGTCGATGCCCCGGGCCGAGGATTCGGCGATAAAGGGCGAGCCGCCCAGGTCGACGATGACATCGCAGAGGGCGCGACACACCGCGGCGGAGGTGCAGGCGCCTGATTCGGGCGTGGGAGGTGTGGCGACCAGGTTGGGCTTGATCAGTACGCGAGCGCCGGGCGCGATGTCAAACCCCCCGGCGAGATCCATGGCCTGACGAACGGCCTCGCGCAGGTGGGCGATATCGGGGCGGGGATCAGAGCGGACGATGGCGACGGCGGGCGATGTCATGGATATGCTCCTCATAAAAGCTATAATCAGGAGAGGGTTGAAGCTTGGGCGGTCGAACGCCTATGGCAAGGAATGTTACTGATCAACTCGGCCGAGTATAGACCGGGAACTATGAAGCGGCAAACTGTGAGTTGGTAAAAATATCTATCATTGGCGCGTAACTCTGGGAAATGGTATCCTTGCCCTATGGAACAGCCCGTTCCCGAACCATCAAAGGAGACTGCGTGATGAAGATCGTCGATCTCAAGGTGTTCCCGGTTCGCCAATTCGTCTATGTCAAGCTCATCACCGACGACGGTTTGTATGGCGTCGGCGAGGCGTCGCTCAGCGGGCGCTCGCTGGCCGTCGTCGAGGCCTTGGAGCGCCATATCAAGCCGCTGCTGTTGGGCCAGGATGCCACGCGCATCGAGTTTATCTGGCAGGATATCTTTCGCGGCACCTTTTGGCGCGGCGGGCCGGTGCTGCAGTCGGCGCTGGCCGGCGTGGATATCGCCCTATGGGACCTCGCCGGCAAGGCGCTGGGCGTGCCCACCTACCGCCTGCTAGGCGGCGCGGCGCGGGACAAGGTGCTGGTCTACCGCCATGTCTATGCACCCACGGCGGAGGAGCTAATCGCGCGCTCTCGCGATATGCTCGCTGAGGGCTGGCGAGTGTTGCGCATTTCGCCTATTGATGCCATTGTGAATGAGGCGTTCGACCCCAAGCAGGCAGTTTTGCACAGCGAGCAGGTGATGGGCGCCATGCGCCAGGCTTTGGGCGATGAGACCGAGATCATCTTAGAGGTGCACACCCGCCTGACACCGCCAAGGGCCATCGAGCTGTGCAACGCCATCGCGCCGTTCCGCCCCTTTTTCGTCGAGGACCCCATCCGTTCCGAGAACCCGGGCGCCTTTGCCACGCTGCGCGCCCACACTAGCGTGCCCATCGGCACCGGCGAGCAGCTCTGCACCAAGTGGGCCTTCCGTGAGCTGATCGAGGGGGAGCTGATCGACTATTTGCGCGTGGATATCTGCCACGCCGGCGGGATCACCGAGGGCAAAAAGATCGCTGCCCTGGGCGAGATGCACTATCAAGAGCTGGCCTGCCACTATACCGGTAGCCCGGTGAGCGCAGCGGCCATGCTGCACCTGAACATGTCCGTGCCCAACTGCGCCGTCCAAGAGTTCGGCCCGGCGGCGGATTGGATGGCCGAGGTAACGCCCTTTGGCTGGCGTACCGAGGATGGCTATCTGTTCCCCGCCGACGAGGGCGACGCACTGTATGCCGGCATCGGCGTGGACCTCAACGAGGAAGCGGCGCTGGCCTATCCATACGATGATCACGAGCCGCCGCACTGGCGTCGCCCCGATGGCTCGGTGAACGACTGGTAACGCGGCGGCGAATTGGTTGGGGGGCGCAGATTACTGCGCCCCGAGATACTCTACATATTCTGCAAAGGGGATTTATTATGCCGAGATTTCTCTCTACGCCGCTTATCCAGCATGGCCCCGGCTCGTTGGCCGAGCTAGGCGGCATCATCCAAAGTCTGGGCGGGGGACGAGTGGGCCTTATCACCGACCCTGGGCTGGTCAAGGCGGGTATCTGCGAGCGTGTGGTGCAGGCCGCCGGTGACCTTGCGGACGACATCGTCTGGTTCGACGGCGCCGAGCCGGAGCCCAGCTATGAGCTGGTGGGCCGCTGTGTCGCCTTTTTGCGCGATGAGCATTGCCAGGTCGTCATCGGCCTGGGTGGCGGCAGCGCCCTGGATACGGCCAAGATGTCCGCGGTGATGGTGGGCAATGAGGGCGATGTCAGCGACTATTTCGGCGCCGGGCGCGTGCCCCGTCCCGGGCTGTCCAGTATTGCCATCCCTACCACCGCCGGCACCGGCAGTGAGGTCTCGCCGGCGGCGGTGTTTGTCGATCCACGCGATGGCACCAAAAAGGGGGTGCGCTCCGACTATGTGCAGCCGAAAGCGGCCATCCTCGATCCGGAGTTGACCCTGGGTCTGCCCCAAGCGCTCACCGCTTCCACCGGCATCGACGCGCTGACCCACGCCATCGAATGCTACACCGCTCGGGCGGCGACGCTGATCGGCGACATGACCGCCGAGCGAGCCATCGCCCTCATCGGCGAGCATCTGCCTGTGGCCTATGCCGATGGCGCAAATCTGGTGGCCCGCGACGGCATGCTCATGGGGAGCCTGATCGCCGGCATGGCGCTGGCTATCGCCAACGTCGGCGCCGTGCATGCCCTGGCTCAGGCGCTGGGCGGCAGCCATCACGTCCACCATGGAATGGCGAACTCGTTGTTGCTGCCCTATGTCATGGAGTTCAACCGCATGGCCTGCCGAGGTAAGTACGCCCGCGTGGCTGCACTCTTGGGCGAACCGGTGGCTGGGCTGTCGGAGAACGCTGCCGCCGAGCGAGCCGTCGCCGCGGTGCGCCAGCTCACCATCGACTTACAGTTGCCCCAGCACCTGCGCGAGTTGGACATCCCTGAGGATGCGCTGGATGACGTGGCGGAGCGCACCATAGCGACCCAGGGGCGTATCGCCACGAACAACCCGAGGGCGATGAGTGTCGAGGATGCGCGGGCGATTCTGCGTGCTGCGTATTAGCAGCATCGCTATCTTACATAAAGGCTGAGCCTATGGATCGCTTGCGAACCCATGGCGTACACCTGACCTCAGGGCGCTTGCGTCTGCGGCCGCTGACCGAGGCCGATTGGGATACACTGTTCGTCTGGAACAACGACCCGGAGGTGCTATACTACGCCGAGGGCGGCGACATCACGTCGTGGTCGATGGAGGCCATGAAGCAGATGTACCGCGATACCTCGCGCAAGGCCTTGATCTTTGTCATCGAGCTCGATGGGCACCCCATCGGCG
>SKLG01000041.1 GCA_007123335.1 Anaerolineae bacterium
CGATAGACGGTGCCGGTAAAGACGCTGACCACGCCCATGACGAGCTGATCCATGGCGAACATGATGCTGGCCTCGCCAAAGCGCTCCTGCACCCGCTGTTTGCCCCAGGCCAACTGGCTGACTCCCGCCGGTAGCTCGCCCTCGGTCAGCATTTGGGCGATCACGGCGATCTGCGCCGCCTTGATCATATAGAGCACATAGCGCCGGGCCAGATGGTACAGTCCGCCCATCCCGCCCAAGCCCACCAGGAACAGGATGACGCCCACAAGAGGGATGGCCTGTCCCGCCAGCCAGGCCACGCCGCCCACGATAGCCAGATAGAGCAGAGCTGCCAGCCAGAAGAGAAGTAGGGCGCCCAGGCGTACCAGGGCGATGGGCAGGGTGCGCAGAACCAGGTTAAAGGCCCTGCCCAATTGCAGCGATTTCAGACTCATGGCAACCTCCACATTGAGAGAAGGGCGCCGCTGGTTCCTATATGATGGCGGCGCCTAACGAACCCTTGCCCTAGATCCTCTATGTCTTGCTACCCATCAATCATGATGGTCACCTTGACGGGAGCATCGCTATCGTCGATCATCAGCATCAGGCTGCGGTCGCCCTTGCTAAACATCAGCATCACTCCCATGTCTTCGTCCAAGACCCAGCCCTGATCGGGAAGCGCCTCAAGGTAATATTCCGTCACCTCTTGGACGTCGGCATCCACCTCAAAGCCGGTAAACCCGCTCATCGACTGGACATCCGTCGCTCCGGCCATGAGCGGCACGTCGTCGGGGAGACCAGGCCTGGCCACGCCCTCAGGGGCAGTGATGGTGATGGGCTGGTTGATCTCGGTGATGTCCCACTGCATTTCATAGCGCATGTCATATCCGTCTTCCTCGCCCGTCCAGATGACGACGGTGCGCACGACGACATCGTACTCCTCCGAGATCCAGTAATCCGCCTGGGTGACGTGGCCGAGGCCCGTGATGGAGAAATCCAGGCCCTCGTCCCGGTAGTGGACGGTGCGCACGCCGTTGATGCTCTCGGTGCCGACCCTTTTGCTATGGCGGCTGACATACTGCTCAGGCGGCATGCTCCAGGGGTCGCCCATATCCTCGTCGCTGGCCACGGCCATCCACTCGTCGCCAGAGCCCATATAGACGATGCCATCCACCCATATCATGCTAAAGGATTCCGCGTCGCCATCGGCGCTCTCAATGACTTGCCATTGCATAGCCCGAGGTTCGCGCACAAAGGCAATCTCCACATGCATCTGGCCTTCGTCGGTTCCGTCCTCGTCTTCGGTTTGCCAGCGGATGACCTGCGTCATGCGGTAGCTGTCCAACCGATCAAAGTCGGTGACCGCAAGAGGGTCGAGGGCAGGCTCTTCGGCCTCGCCTTCCTCAGGCGCGCCTTCCCCAGCCGCGGTAGTGGGCGCAGCGGGCGCCGTGGGCGCCTCCTCTGCCTTGGCGGGCGTATCGGTGGGGGTAGCCGGAGCAGCCTCGGTGGGGCTGACCGCCTCCTTGGCCTGTTCAGTGACCTCAGACACGGCCTCCTCGACCACATCGACAACGGCGCGCTGCACTGCGCCGCAGCCCGAGATCAGCAGGGCCAAAAGGGCAAGGATGAAAATGAGACGTATGGCGCCGATCTTGCGCTTCAAGATGTGCCTCCTTCTAATGGGGTTTCGCTATTCGATGGCGTGCCTGGCAATCCTACACTTTGGAGAACGCGGGAAAGCATTTGGCGCATGTTAGGGCGTGCTGACTCTAGTATATCAGGCTCCTCGATCCAGTCGGCACCTCATTTTCAAGGGTGGGGAAGCTCTATTGCCCCTCTCCCTTGTCCATGAATTTGATACATTTCAAATAGAATTATATTCCAAATTAAAGCGATGTGTATGAAAATCTGATCACCGTGAGGTTACACTTTTTTCATCTAGCTGCTCTATGCATTAAGAACGGGTGGATTGTAGACCGCTATGGAAGATAGGGCAAGAACGGCCTGCATATGGAATGCACGAGCGATGGTAGCGGCGATGCGGCAAACCGGGTATATCGGGCATATATTGTCCGGATTTGGATGGCGTGTTCAGAGGGCTTACAATACAGCGACATCGGGCCAGAATGTCAGACCGCGATGGGTTATTGTAGCGATAGGACTGCGAGATCGGGTGAAAAAGGAGAGTCGATAGTGAAGGGCAGACGTGCCTTGGTGTTCGCTCTTGCCATAATGATCGTTCTTTTGGGATCAGCGCTTGCTGCCGGCGTGGCTCGCTATGGGAGCCCCCGAGCATTGCTCCTGCGGGTGCGCGCCGAGTTCGGATTGATCGAAGCCCGCGACCCTTATGTGCCCACCCCCTTACCGACCACCGTGGTGCTGGCGCAGGCGGAGGTAGAGCCCACGCAGACGCCGGTGCCCACCGAGTTGCCACCCACCGCTACCCCCACCGAGCCGCTACCGACGGCCACCCCAGAGCCATCGGCGCAGCCCACCGCGACACCGACCACCACATCCACGGCAACGCCTACACCCACCATGACCGCCACTCCGACGCCGGCCTATCTCCCGGCGGGAGATGCGGTGGCGTTGAGCGGCCTGGATCACCATTGGCAGACGTGGAGCAATTGCGGCCCGGCCACGCTGTCCATGTATCTCAGCTACTATGGCGTCAGGGTTTCCCAAGAAGAGGTCCGCAAGGTGGTCCGCCCAAACTGGGAGGACAAGCACGCCAGCCCCTACGACCTGGCTGAATATGCCCGTGGGCAGGGGTTGAACGCGTTGGTGCGGGTCAATGGCGACGCCGAGCGCCTGCGCCTCTTGATCAGCAACGGCGTGCCGGTGATGGCGCCCACCTGGTATATCGATTACAAGGGCGAGCAGATGGGTCACTATCGGCTGCTCACCGGCTATGACGACGAGGCGGGAGAATGGATCGTCTGGGATTCGCTGGAGAAGCGTGGGGTGAACCGCGACCAGCCCTATACCGGGGTGCGCATGAGCTATGAGGAGCTGGAGACACTCTGGCCAGTGTACAACCGCCGATACATCGTCGTGTATGACGACGCACGGGCCGAGGTGGTGCATGACGTGATCGGCGAGGACCTCGACGACGAGATCATGTGGCGGCGCTCCTTGGAGCGCGCCGAGGCCTGGCTGGCTGCCGAGCCGGAGAGCGCCTTTGCCTGGTTCACGATGGGCACCAATCTGCTACACAACGGCCGCTCCGACGAGGCCGCAGCAGCCTTTGATCGGGCGCGCATCATCGGCCTGCCCCATCGCATGATGTGGTATCAGTTCGGCGCATTCGAGGCGTATTACAACGTGGGGCGCCATGACGAGGTCATCGCCCTGGCCGATGCCACGATCCGGGTGACGAGCGATGTCGAGGAGCTGCACTATTGGCGCGCCCTGGCGCTAGAGGCCAAGGGCGACCTGGACGGCGCCCGGGCGGCGCTGCGCACGGCGCTGGAGAAAAAGCACAACTATACCGCCGCGCGAGAAGCGCTAGAGCGGCTTGGGGAGTAGCGACCGATGGAGAGCCGCGAGCGGCATCTGGCGCGCAATACCCTGGTCGTCGGCGCCTCCTTTGGGCTGGCGGCGGTGGCCGGGCTATGGCGCAACATGGTCATCGCCCGGCAGTTCGGCATCGGCGGCGAGCTGGATATCTACTATGCCGCCTTTAAACTGCCCGAGCTGCTCTTTATGATCGTCGCCGGCGGCGCCCTGGCCACGGCGCTCATCCCGGTGCTGAGCGATTACCTGGCCCGCGAGGACAAGGAGGCCTTCTGGCGGCTGGCCAGCGCCACCATCAACATCGTGGGCATGGTTATCATGGTGCTGGCCCTGATCGCCGGGCTCCTGGCTCCGACATTGGTCCGCTACATCATCGCCCCCGGCTTTACCCCGCAGGCGCAGGCGGAAACCGCACGAGCCATGCGTCTGGTACTCGTCTCGACGCTGATCTTTGGGGTGAGCGCCGTACAAACCAGCGTGCTGCACAGTGCCAAGCATTTCTTCTTGCCCGCGCTGGCCCCGACGGTCTATCCCCTGGGCATCGTGATCGGGGCGCTGTTCCTGGCCCCGCGCTGGGGCATTCATGGCCTTGCTGCCGGCGCCATTCTGGGCGCGCTGCTGCATTGGGCCGTGCAGTTGCCCGGCCTGATCCACCATGGATTGCGCTGGTGGCCCGTTCTCTCCACCCCGGATGGCACCCTTCGCCGCGTGCTGACCCTGATGGGCCCCCGAGTTCTCGATGTCGGCGTCTTTCAGCTCACCTTGCTGGTTACGGCCAACCTGGCCTCGCGCCTAGAGCCGGGCAGCCTCAGCGCTCTGGAATGGGGCTGGGGCTTTATGCAGTTGCCCGAGACCGTCATCGGCACCGCCTTTGGGCTGGTGGCCCTGCCCACGCTGGCCGACCTGGCCGCGCGCCAGGATTTCGAGGCGCTGCGTCGAACGATGGGCGACACGCTGCGCGCCATCCTGGGGCTGACGATCCCCGCCACCGCCGGCTTGATCCTTTTGGGCCGGCCTCTGCTTCAGGTGCTCTATCAGCGCGGCGCCTTTGACGCCGGCGCCACCGAGGCCGTGTTCGTCGCCGTGCGCTTTTACGCCCTGGGGCTCGTCGGCCACGCCTGCCTGGAGATCGCCGCCCGGGCCTTTTTCGCCCAACAGGATACCCTCACGCCGCTGCTCGTCGCAGCGGCCACGGGGGCGGTGAATCTCCTCCTGGGCGTGCTGCTCATGAGGCCTCTCGGACATGGGGGCCTGGCATTGGCCAACACCGTGGCGGTGTCG
The DNA here is from genome assembly GCA_007123335.1 of Anaerolineae bacterium. Taxonomy (GTDB): domain Bacteria; phylum Chloroflexota; class Anaerolineae; order UBA1429; family UBA1429; genus SKLG01. The sequence goes on from SKLG01000041.1 coordinate 4,777, forward strand.
GCGGAGGTCCTGGTGCTGTTGGCCATCGTGAGCCGCCGCTGGGGCGGCATCGAGGGGCGCGAGACCCTCAGAGGGCTGGGGAGGATCGCGCTGGCCACCCTCGCCATGGTCATCGTCGTCGTCGCCATGCTATTCATGGCCGAGCGGGCCAGACTGGGCGCGCTGTGGTTGGTGACCCTCGGCGCCGGAGCGGGCGGCTTGATCTATCTGCTGGTGGGATGGCGGCTGCGCCTGACCGCCGTGCTCTGGCCCCTGCGCGCCTTGAAACAGCGAACGCCTGACCCCTCAGCGGTAATGGTGCCTTAAGCAGCAAAAAAGCCGCGGGGTGCAGGCGAAACACCTGCACCCCGCGGTCCATAGGGACAAAAAAGCAGAATCCCAAGTGACCTTTGTCCATCTTTTCTGTCTTCTGCCCTTGGCTGGAATCCCTCTTTTCGATCTGCGGATATCGAAATCTATCCGCTTTTCGATCCGAGATCCTCTCCCAACCAGTCTTTCCGCCGATCTATTCCGGCAGATATGCTCTGCCGTACTTTGGCTTCCCGGGTATGCTCATGATGTTCTTTGAGAATGGATCTCGCCGAACACCGGTAGTAGCTATAGACCCTTTCCGCCAACCTTTGGTCCCTGTTCGGACTTGGTCCTTGCAGTGAACCACCTCTCGGCTTCCCGACTTGTAGGTCAGAATCCTTGGGTTCCTTCCTTTCGGTTGGTTCCCTCAGGGGCCTCTCTTTCGAGATGTCCCTTTCAAAGATGTCATCAACCTCTCGGGATTCTGCATAATTATAATAGCACATTTTAGCGGAAATGTCAAGGAAAATCTTTGAATTTTCTCCCTTCTCGTGGTTGATATAGCGCATCGCTTAGGGCAAGGTGTGCGCCATGACCTTGTAGCGCCCCCTCCCAAAGGTCCCCAACCGAACCTTTGGGAGGGGGACGTTTCGCATCATAGGACCAGATCGGGGTTGCTGGGTCCATAGTGGCGCAGCATGACCATCGGCTCGGTCTCGCTGGGGTTGCACACCACCACGCCCTCTTGAGCCGCCGCCTCGCTGACAAAGAACTCGTCCTGGGTCAGCTGGCCAAAGCGGATCATGGCCGGCGTCTCCACCGCCCAACTGCCCATGGTGCCATGCCCCTGAACCAGGATCAGCCCATAGCAGGCGCTGTCGCGCAGCGTCACCGTGCTTCCGGGCAGGATCGTCGTCTGCTTGGCCGAGAAATCGGGGCTGCGATAGGCGATCCACTCGTCGATACAGCCCTCGGCGATCAACTCCTCCGTGGCGTCGGGTACGACGCCGCGCACCGGCAGCGGCTGCATAAAGCGGTCCTGCACAAACTCGGGATTGAGGTTCTCCTCCCAATCCAGCATATCGACGATATAGTCCAGGCCCTGCTTGTGCGCCTCGGGCACATCCTTGACCAGCATCTCCCACGACACCGGCACCAGGTCTACCAGCGACTGGAACATGGCAAAGACATCGCTGGCGTACTGGGGTTCATAGGTGCACAGACTACCCGGGGCGTGGAGCACGCCAGCGGGGACATCCCAGCCGGTGCCGGGCTCTAATTTGTAGGCCTTGGAGAGGTTGAGGATTTTGTTATCGCCCTTGTCCCAATCGCGCAGGCAGCGCTTGACGTCCTCGCGGGTGGTGCCCGGCTCCAGCCCAAAGAAGGTAAAGGGAAAGCGCCCGCCGTGGTTGTTCAACTGGGTGGGAAAGAAATAGGCCTCTGGCTTGGGCTGCTGCTCCACCTGCTCGGCGTCCTTGCGCTGCTGGTGCAGATGGTGGGGCAGGGGGCCCAGGTTGTCAAAGAACTTGCTGTACATGGGCCAGCCGCCATAGTCGCGCATCAGCCGCGGGCCGATGATCTGCGCGCCAGCCAGGGCGACGGCGTCGCGCAACAGCAGGCGATGCTCCACAGCCCCGTCGCGCATGACGATGTAGCTCAAGCCCTCGTCGGGCGGGGTTAGCGGGCCATTGTCCGCCGGGGTGGTGGAGGCGAACCAGCGCTCGTCGATGCCACCGCGATGGGCGCCCAGCGCGTAATAGTCATCGGGATGGAGCTTGAGGCGTCGCCCTGGGATGCAAAAGGAGCGCGGCACCCAGGTGGGCGCCAGGCGCAGGATGCCCCCGCCCTGGTCTAGCGCGGCGTCTAGTCGTCGATCGTCGTTCATGAGCACATCTCCTCATCATTGAATTCCCCGGGAGCGCCGAGCGCCTGCTC
>SKLG01000557.1 GCA_007123335.1 Anaerolineae bacterium
CTAGTAAAGACTCGGCTTGCTACCGCCGGCACCGCGGGGCACATCGTCGAGATTGATCTGTCTGAACTGCGCCTGTGCTTCTTTGCTCATAAAGGCTGCGTCGCTATTTAGTGCCAGGAACTGAAAGCCTTGTTCGATCCGCATGTTGACCTCAGACGCATCCCAGCAGTGTTTGCCAGCAGCCTTGCCGATCTTCTTGCCCGCCTCGAGCACGCGCATGATGGCTGCCTCGTGCGGCGAGCCGGGGCCGGTCTGGTCGCGGGTCAGCCCCATGGAGAGGGCCAGATCATTAGGGCCGATAAAGCAGCCATCGACGCCTTCGACCGAGAGGATCTCCTCTACGTTCTCTACCGCTTCGGCGGTTTCGACCATGACGATGACGGCGAGGTTGTTCTGTGCCCAGTCATAGTAGTCGCCTTGCACATAGCTGGCCACCCGGCTGCCCCCAAAGCTGCGCTGGCCTACGGTAGCATATTTCATGTTTGAGACGGCGTGCTTGGCGTCCTCGATGTTGTTCACCATGGGCACCACGAGCCCCATTGCGCCGGCGTCTAGTGTGCGCTGGATCCAAATAGTGTCGTTCCAAGGGACTCGCGCCATCGGCGCGGCGCCACCGAGCTGGATGGCGCGAAAGCAGTTGACCATCGTCTCGAACCCGACGGGCGAATGTTCCGCGTCGACCACGATCCAGTCCCAGCCGATGTTGGCCATGATCTCTGCCGAAACGGGTGAGCAGGTGGTCATCCAGGTGCCCACTGCGGGCAAACCATTGTGCAGGTTGTGCTTGACGGGGTTCTTTTCGATTGTGACCTTGCCGATTCCTCGCATTGTTTTCTCCTGATGTATGGCGATGACGGGGATGTCTGCGCACCCAATGGCGCGCAGACATCCCATGGCTACCAGATGTTCTCGTGCACCTTTGTGCTGTCGTACTGGGTGCGTGCGGGCTTTTCCTCTGCTGGATGACCGACAGGCACGATGGCAAAGGGCACTGCCTCCTCGGGGATGCTCAGAATGCGTCGCAGCGCCTCGATCCGTTCCTGAATGGGATACACGCCGCACCACACGGCACCAAGCTCAATTCCGGCAGCAGCCAGCAAAATGTTCTCGGTCGCCGCGGCCAGATCCTGAACCCAGTAGTCGTTGCGACCAGGAATACTCTCGGCGGGTATTCCACATGGCACAATGCACAAGGGCGCTTGCATGGCCATTTTGGCGTGCGGGTGCGCTTCGGCCAATGCGCGACGCAAAACCGGATCGCTGACGACGACAAAATGCCACGGCTTGCGGTCTCCGGCTGATGGCGCAGCCATGGCTGCTTTGATCAGCAAATCGACCTGTGACGGGTCTACTATCTCGTCGGTGAATTGGCGGATGCTCCGACGGGCAAACAGATTCTCGATACGTAGCTCTGGCACGATACACCTCCACCCTCTACGACCTCAGATGATCGAGGTCGAGCTAATCACGCTTGCAGGATACGTTAGTAGAGGCGATGCTGTCAAACGAATCTGAGTCTGCCAGGCTATTTATGCTGCGGGCGTATTGACGGAGCGACCGAGTGGTTGTATGCTGCCCTCAACACTTGATCGCCAAACAGATGGTTGCCGTGTTAGCTGCGATTCTGCGGCGGCCCGAAGTGGTCGATAGGGCCAATCCGGTGGCAAAAAGACGGATCATTGAAGAGCTCAGGGAGGAAACACCATCATGACGACGTCACGAGAACGGGTGATCATGGCACTTCATCATCAAGAGCCGGACCAAGTGCCTCTGGATGTGGGCGCCACGGCCGTGAGCGGAATCGCCGCTTCGGCGCTCTATCGGTTACGTGGAGCTCTTGGGCTGGAGCAACGTCCAGTCAAGGTTCATGAACCTTTTCAGATGCTGGGACAGGTCGATGACGACGTTCTGGATGCGCTAGGGGTGGATGTGATCGGCCTGTCGGATGATAGCACCTTTTTTGGATTTGCTCAGCAGGACTGGAAACCCTTTGTGTTATTTGATGGCACGCCGGTCCTGGTGCCGGGTGGGTTCAACACCGAGATCGCCGAGGACGGCAATCTATACCAATATCCCCAGGGTAATCGCTCCTTGCCAGCCTCAGGCCGAATGCCTTCTGGCGGATTCTATCACGACGCCATCGAGCGCCAGGAGCCGCATATTGGGCTGAACAGCGCTGCGTCTGAACTCGATCCTGCGGAATGGGTGCGCGACATGTACCACGTTTTTACCGACGAGGAACTCCGTTTGATCGAGGAGCGCGCTGCAAGGCTTTATGACGGTACAAGCCGGGCGATTATCGGCAATTTCGGCCAGGGTAGTTTCGGGGATATCGCCTACGTGCCGGGCACGGCCATTCCTCATCCCAAGGGTATTCGCGCTGTGGCCGACTGGTACATGGCTACGGCTCTGCGTCCCGAGTATGTGCGCGGCATCTTTGATCTGCAACTAGAGATCGTGCTGCAGAATCTGCCGCTCTACAAAGAAGCGGTGGGCGATCGGATCGTAGCCATCTTTATCAGTGGTACTGACTTTGGTGCGCAACAGGGCTCCTTTATCTCGCCGCGAGCGTATCGCGAGCTGTTCAAACCTTATCATAAGGCGATCAACGACTGGGTTCACGAGAATACGTCGTGGAAGACCTTTTATCATAGCTGCGGCTCGATGATACGGCTGTATGACGATTTTATCGACGCTGGTGTGGATATCGTCAATCCGGTACAGATCTCGGCAGAGGGGATGGAACCGGAGGCGCTCAAGGCGCGTTGGGGCGATCAGCTTGTCTTTTGGGGTGGCGGTGTCGATACGCAGGGGGCGCTGGCTTTCGGTACGCCTGAGGATGTTGAGCACCAGGTGCAGGAGACAATATCGGTCTTTGGTCGGGGTGGGGGCTTTATCTTTAATGCGGTGCATAACATCCAGGCCACCGTTCCCACGGAGAACCTGGTAGCGCTGTTTCGCAGCGTAGCGCGCTATCGTTGATGCCTAAAGATCAGCGCGGTAGCCATGCTGCCGCGCTGATCTGAATCTACATACGAATGCCTGCATGAGAGCAGGCATAATGTCAGCCAAAGCCGACGTCTACCGCTTGCGCTTGAAGCGCAGTGCGCGGCGCATTTTACGATACTTGTGTCGAGCGATCTTTTTACGACGCTTCTTGATCACGCTACCCATTCAATCACCCCCTTCCTTCAGGTATTCTGGTAGAGTGCATACAGTATACCATAGTCTCTATGCTCAGACCAAGTTCCACGATGCGCATCTCACGCCATCTGTTCCGGCGATGAGCGCGTGTATGAATCGACCGGGGCTCCTAATCGTGCTATACTGTTCGTGTTGATCTATGCCGCGTTCTGGATGATGCAAGCAGTACAAAGAGGTTATGGCCATGGGTTTTCTGGACAAGCTACGGCAGCTCTTGGGCGGATCCACCACCGGTGGAGCCAGCGCATCCGATTCGACCGGGCTTTGGTTCCATTTTCGCTGCAAGCGATGTGGCAGCATGGTTCGCATTCGGGTGGACAGACGCAACGATCTGAATCGGGAGGATGACGGCCCTGGCGCTCTGGTCTTGCGCAAAGAAGTCATGGACGATAGCTGTTTTCAGCTGATGCAAGCTGAGATATGGCTGGACAATAGCTATAATGTCGTGAGCAGCGACGTCTCTGGTGGCGAATTGGTCACCGAGGAGGCCTATCGCGCTGCTACAGAAGACGAACCGCCTGCCTGATCCCTTTCTCATCAGAATAGCGCCGATCCAGGAGGGATCCTCCATGGATCGGCGTATGCGTCTGTGGCTTGGATTTCAGCCGCTGGCCTCATGCGTGAGGATGATCGCCTGGGCGATCTCCTTCATTGACTTGCGCGTGTTCATGGACATCTTTTGGATACGGCGAAACGCATCTGCTTCGCTCAGGTTCTGACTGTCCATCAGGATGCCTTTGGCTCGATCGACGAGCTTGCGCGTTTCGAGCTGCTCCTGTAGCGTATCCACCTCTTTTTCCAACTCGCGGAACTCGGCAAAGCGGGCCAGCGCGATCTCGATGGCTGGCGCCAGCTCAGCCTCCTTGATCGGCTTGACCAGATAACCCACCACGCCAGCGGTCTTGGCGCGCTGCACCAGATCTTGCTGGCTAAAGGCAGTCAGCAGCACCACCGGCGCAATGTGCTCCTCAGTGAGGACCTTGGCGGCCTCGATCCCGTCCATATCGGGCATCTTGATGTCCATCAACACCACATCGGGGCGCAGCTCGCGAGACAGATTTACCGCGCTTCGCCCGTCGCCCGCCTCACCGACAACCAGATAGCCCAGATTGCTTAGCATCTCTCGAAGATCCATGCAGATCACCGACTCGTCATCTGCTATGATCACTCGTACACGCTCCACGTTGTCAACCTCCTCCTCAGGGCGATTTCTCGAACCGCACTGTTGCTTGTGTTGTTCCTGATTGTGTCTCTAATGCGAATTGTCCTCGCAGGTCTCGCTCGACCATGCTTCTGACAATCTGTAACCCCAGGTTGGCATTGGTATCGATGGCAAAGCCCTCTGGCAAGCCGGCGCCATTGTCGCGCACCGTGATGGTGACGATATTGCCGTCGTCTTGCAGCTCTACATCCACCAGTCCTTCTTCCTGAGTAACCATGCCATGCTCGATAGCGTTCTGAACAAGTTCATTGATCACCAATGCGCATCGGGTAGCGCTCTCAGCCGGCAGCCATATCGTATCGCTAGAGGTAATGTGTAAGGCGATCCGCTTCGTTGGATCAAGTAGACTCTCGCGAATCTGGCCGATGATGCGCCTCGACACCTCCTGTAGGCTGATTGTCTCCTGGCTAGCGCTATGCGATAGAAACTCGTGTACCACGGCTACGCTAGAGATGCGGTTAACGCTCTCCTCCAGCGCCCGACGGGCCTCGTCACCCTCAGCCCGGCGAGCCTGCATGCGCATCAGTGAGGCGATGATCTGCAGGTTATTCTTGACCCGATGATGGACCTCTCGTAGCATGGCCATCTTGCTCTGCAGCTCGGCCTCGCGTTCTAGCGCCTCGGTCTCATCATGTACGAGAATGAATGCCCCCTGCAGATGAGGCGACTCTGCGCGAGCATGGAGCATTCGGTGCCAGAAGCGCAGCAAACGGAATTCGGAGCGAGAGACCAACGGGATCACCTTGCGCGTCCAGGTCAGGCCTCCCTGCTCGCCCCGGCGCTCCAGGCAGCGCATTTCGGTGATGGCCTGAGCCACCATCTCCTGGTCAATGGTATCGATCTCGTTTAGGCGGCGCCCGATCAGGCTATCACGATAGCCGAGTTGCCGATAGAGCGCCGAAGCAATGCCGCTCATATATTGGATGCGACGATCACTGTTTACATAAACGATGCCGTCGTTCTCACCAAATGGCGAGAGATCCTCGGTTCCTTGAAGTTCGCCACGTAGCATCATGGCGATGAGTTGTTCCAGCGCTTGCTGAAAGACTTTGCTGCGCCGCAGGTGCCGCTCGTGGGCGAGCCAAAACGAATCTCGGCAAAGGATGGCGATGGGCGTCGAATGCGATGTGTCATCGCTCACGCCATGCACCGGATAGACCTGGCGTGCAGCCGTTGTGCCGTGGACCGTAGCAGTATGTACCTGACTGCTACGCCCACGCTCAGGCAGGCCGGTGAACAAGCTTGGAAAGTCGGTGGCGGTTACCACTATCCCCTCGCGATCTTCTTCCCACAAAGGAGTGAAGGAATGAGGACGTGCTTGGGCTATTGTTAACGCCCGCCCCTCACCGACAGGGTAGTAAAGCAAGAGATCTGCCCTGCACAGGTCTGACATAATGGGCAGATCTCTGGCAATTTTCATCAACAGCGCCTCGTCCGCGGGCGCCAGCGCGAACTCACGTACGATGGATGTGCCCAACATGTCCAGCATTATAGCACACATGGACGCAATGCCGAAACGGCTCACAAAAACTGTACGGCCATTGTTGCACAGCCTTCATCTCACTTTGGATGAGATGTTGACCCCGACACCAGACGCTGAATTCGCCAACGATGGGATCCTTCTGTGCGACGCTATGAGCTTATATGCATTCGATAAGATCCGCCTTGAGCACCGCAATGCACAGGGCGACATCTCCTGAGAATGGATCCGCCCATAGAATGTCGCCCTGTTAGATCTCGCTATGGCGTAGCGTATGTGTGGTTCAGGTTACCCATGGCCCGTCGGCCAATACCCGAGAGAGCTGTTTCACATGGCTTTTTTCCTGCTCGATGATCGCCGAGATTGCCTCCCGCTGCGAGGCCGGAACCATATCGCGCAGATCGTAGAAAAAGAGCAGTGTATCCTTCTCAAAGGCGATGGCGGCCTGTAGCGCCTCCGCCTCGTTGCTGGCTTGCTGGGCCAGCGCCAGTCCCTTTTCCGGCCCGCCCAGCAGAGCCTTGTCCAACGCTGTTTGCAGATAGCGCTGGTATTCGGCCGAATCGGTCTCGACATCGGCCTCGGGTACCTTGTCCAGCATGTTCTGGAAGGTGCGGTAGTGGCGCTCCTCCTGATAGGCCAGGTCTTGCAGGACCCGCTTGGCCTCGCGATCCTGCGCCTTGGCCGCGACGGCCTCGTAAAAAGCCTTGCCGCTCTCCTCAATCTCCATCGCCCAACGCAACACCGATTTGGCGGATAATGCGGGCATCTCGTGACCCCTTTCTGAATCGTCTATCGGCAACGACGCATCCCATCATACGCAGAGTGCGCTGCTGTGGCAAGCCACCTACCAGATAGAAGATCTCACGCGAAGCCGCAAAGGCGCGAAGGCTCATGAAGAGATGCAAAGACACTGAGGAGGTACTTGATCGGGAGCGCCGAGCGCCAGCTCGGCTCTGGGGAGTGCATCGAGGTATTGAGCAAGATGTTTCGAAAACGAGAGGACGCACGCTTGAAGCCGCTATACAGATCGCGCTATACTCGGTGCACGAGCTGAACCTTTTCGTATCGCGGTTTGTTGGAGGATGAGCGATGAGCACTCCGAGAGAGATTTTCTTGCGCGCCTTGTATCGTCAACCCACGCCCCGCCCGGCCACGGGCAGCGCCACCTCAGTAGTGACCGCCGATCTTATGGACGCGGTGGGCGTCGCCTTTCCCGAGGCCCATCTGCGCGCCCAGGCGATGGCCGATCTGGCCGCCGCCGGGCATACCGTCCTTGGCTTTGACAATGTCATGCCGCTTTACAGCGTGTGGCACGAGTCGGCGGCACTGGGCTGCCCGGTGAACTGGGGCGATCGCACGCACATGCCCGATAGTCGTGGCGGTATCTACGCTATCCACGACGAGATCGATATCCCCGCCGATCTGCTGGATCGACCAAGTTGTCGCGTGGCCCTGGATGCCATCGCCCTGTTGGCGCAGCGCTTTGCCGGTGAGGTCGCCGTGGTAGGCAAGGTGTTTGGCCCCTGGACCCTCGGCTACCATCTGTTTGGCGTCCAAGAGTTCTTGATTCACACCCTGCTCGATCCCGACGCCGTGCGCCGAGCCATCGACACTCTCAAGGAGGTCAGCGTCCTCTTTGGCCGCGCCCAGATCGAGGCCGGCGCCGATGCTCTCTGCTACGCCGATCACGCCACCCGCGATCTCTGCTCGCCCGAGGCATACCGCACCTTTTTGCAGGATGTGCACGCCGAGATGGTTGAGCGCCTCCCCTGTCCGCTGATCCTGCACATCTGTGGCGACACGTCGGACCGCATCGGCTATATCCGCGAGACGGGGATGGCCTGCTTCCACGTGGATTCCAAGGTGCCGACGCGTCGCGCCCGCGAGCTGGCCGGCGATCGTCTGGCGCTCATGGGTGGCACCAGCAACATCGACGTGATCTTACATGGGTCGGAGGAGGATGTGCGCCGCGATGTGGCGGAAAAGATAGCTTGCGGCATCGATGTCATCGGCCCCGAGTGCGCCGTCCCACTGGATGCGCCCTATCGCACCATGCAGTGGCTCACCGAGGCGGTGCATGCCAGCGCATAGTCGCTCGCTTGTGGTGTGAGTGTGTCCCGCAGGATTGGTCCTGTCTCTCATAGTATACGAGGAGGAGAAAGCCATGCGCGTACTGATCATCGGCGGCACCGGGCTTATCAGCACGGCCATCACCCGCGAGCTGGTGGCCAGGGGGGAGGAAGTCACGCTCTACAACCGTGGTCAGCGGGAGGCGGCGATCCCCGATGGCGTGATGCGCCTCTACGGCGACCGTGGCGAGTGTGGCACTTTTGAGCACCAAATGGCCGAGCTGCCACGGTGGGATTGCGTCATCGATATGGTGGCTTTCAAACCCGCCGATGTGGAGAGCGCGGTGCGGGCTTGGGCCGGGCGCACGGCGCAGTATCTCTTTTGCTCGACGGTGGACGTCTATACCAAGCCGGCGCGCAGCTATCCCATCACCGAGGACGCCGAGCGCGAGCCTCTGCCTAGCTTTCCCTATGTGCTGAACAAGGCGCGCTGCGAGGCCATTCTGGAGGCAGCCCATGCCCGAGGCGATCTGCCGGTGACGATTATTCGTCCTGCGCATACCTATGGTGAGGGCGGGCGTCTGGTGCAGACCTTTGGCTTTGATACCTATTTCCTGGATCGTATGCGCCGTGGGATGCCGATCATTGTCCATGGCGATGGACGTTCTTTTTGGTCGGCCTGCCATCGCGATGATGTGGGCCGGGTGTTCGCCAATGCCGTGGGCAACGCCGAGGCCATCGGTCGCGCCTATCACGTCGCCGCCGAGGAGTGGTTGACCTGGGATCGCTACTATCAGGGGATTGCCGAGGCGATGGGCTGGCCGGAGCCGCAGATGGTGCACATCCCCACCGAGTTGCTGGGCCGCGCCGAGCCGGAGCGGGCGATGTGGTGCGTCGAGAACTTTGGTTTCAACAACATCTTTAACAACGCGCGCTGCAGTGAGGAGCTGGGCTTTCGCTACACGATCCCTTGGGTGGAGGGGGCGCGGCGCTGTGTGGGCTGGTTGGTGGAGCATGGGCAGGTGGCCGCTGCTGACGAGCATCCTTTTTATGATCAGCTGCTAGATGCCTGGGCGCGACTGGGGGACGTGTTGGTGGAGGAGGTGCGCGAGGCTGAGGCGTAGAGGCCGAGGGCGTGGCGGGCGTTGGGCGGCGATATGGCGGGTCGGAGACCCGCGCCCCACTGATCGCCGCTCAGCGTTTTCAGAAACGATAGGTGGGCTGCCAGGAGAGCGACGTTCGACGCGTTAGTAACGCCGCTCTCCTGGCGGTTTGGTGAAAGGGTTATTCGACGATTAGCCAGTCGGTGCCGCTACGGCCAAATACCTCCGGCGAGTACATCTCCTCCGCTCTGGCCGGGGGCACGACAAAGCGCCCGGGGGTGGTGGCCCGCGCTACATAGGAGTAGGTGTGGATGCCTTCCCAGAGCAGCGAGGCAAAGGCCTCGGCGCGGTGGTCGCGCAGGTTCTGGTGCTCGTACCAGGTCCAACGCCACCACCAGAAGGGAGATTCGGAAGCCACCGGGTCGGCGGGCAGCTCCCCGCTGACGGCCAGATCGGGGTTGATGATCTCCAGCCCCGCCGGCAGGGGGTCGGCCAAGGCTACGTGATAGCGCCGTGAGGGTGCCACCAGGCGTATCCGCACCCGCACCCGCGCTCCGGCGCGCACGTGCCAGATACCGTCAGTGTCTTGCCAGACATCGTCGGGATCATCCACCGCCTCGTAGGAGCGCTCGACGACAAAGCCTTCGTCCAGCGGCGCCAATTGCAGGTTCGTCGGCGCATAACGCAGCCCGAGCCGGTAGTAGAGGCGCCCTGGTCCTTCCTTGGCCAGGATCAAGTTCTCTTGACCGGGCAGCTCGGCCAGATAGGCCATGGGCACCATCACGGTCTGATAATCGGTGGTGCGTCCGACAAACTGGAACTCGCCCACATACTGGTCGCCCAGCCAAGCGCGGGCCACAAACTCGGGCGTCTGCGCCTCATAGGTCTGAAAGTAGCTGTCGAGGGCCAGCAAGATAAAGACATTCTCTTGGGTGTTGCCCCAGTGTCCGCGCGTGCGATGGGCCAGCAGGCCATGGACGAGCTTGGGGATCAGGTCGCTTTGGGGATCGGTGCGGATCATCCCCTCCAGCAGGATGCCGTCGGCCCGACGATTCGAGGCCAGCAGCAAATAGCCCTCCTCCTCGCGGTAGGCGGTGATGAAATTGGCCGCGCCAGGCGTCTCGGCGATGCGATTGGCGAGGTGGCGCTGGATCTGTGTCAGCTCCTGGGTAGAGGCGGGGTCGTCGGCCAGCACGCTCAGCAGCCAGCCCAGCGCCTCGAAAGAGAGCTCTTCTACGCCGGTTTCGCGCACTAGCTGGCGGCCTCGCGCCGGGTCATGGTCGCCAAACTGCTGGCGCACATATAGGCTATAGGCCGTGAGCGTGTTGCGCACCCGTGCGCTATAGGTGCTGGGGTAATGCGACTCGATCTGCCGCAAATAGTGCAGCGCGCGATCGACTGTCTCTTGGGGAATATCAAACCCTTTTTGCCGCGCTCGTGCCAGGGCGTGAGCGACATGGATGCTGTGGAAGGGCCAGGAGGGCTTGTTGCGCTGCCACACCGGAAAGCCCCCGTCATAGTTCTGCAGGCCGCGCAACGTGTCGATGTCGCGGGCCATGGCGCTGACTAGCTCGCCCTCGGAGGGCAACTCCTCGGCGTCAAAGGCGGCCAGCACATCCCGCAGCGCGGCCACGGCCAGGATGCGCGAGGCGATCTGCTCCGAGCCCTCGTAGGGGTAGGAGACGAGGTAGATCATGGCGTCGGTGAGCGCCTGCAACGCCGTGGACGAGGTCTGAATCTCAAGCCCACCGAACTGGGGATAGACGTCGCTGGGCGGCAGCAATGGCTGGGCCAGGGCGGCGGTGGGACCTGACGCGTCCACCGTGCCATAGACGGCGAACGCCTCGCTGGTAGCCGGGGTATACACCGGCAGCTCGAACTGGGCGGCGTCGGCCCAGGTGTGCGCGGTGCCTTGAGTCGCTATGGCCACTTGGCCGCGCACTGTGCCCGCGCTCAGGGTGCGCGCCGGGAAGCGCATCTCTACCCGATTGCGCGCCGGAACGGTTATCTCCTGACCGGCATGGCTCTCGATGTCGCCTTGTCCGTCGGCTAGCGTAAGGTTGCTTGTCCGCAGCGCGACGCTCACGGTCAGATCACCATCGGTCTGGTTCTGCACCACGATGGGCAGCTCGAACTCGTCGCCAAAGTTGAGAAAGCGCGGCGGCGAGGGCCGGACCATCAGCGGCAAGCGAGCGGTCAGCGTGGACTCGTCGGTGCCGAACCGATTGGTTCCGGCCACGGCGACGGCCATGACGCGATAGCGGGTCAGGTTGTCGGGCAGTGTCACGGACACACTGGCCGTGCCGTCGGCGTCGGTGATGACCGTCGGGCTGAACAGCGCCAGAGGGTTGAAATCGGCGCGTATGCGAATCGGCTCGCCCGCAGCGTCCGGGGGTGCTGCGGCTGCCTCGGGCATCGCTGCCATGGCGCGCGTCCCCATGGCGGCATCCATGGCCACCGCACTCTCTACCATCGCGAGTTTTTCCACGGTCTCGCCGGCGATCAGTTGGCCAGGATCAACGAGGTGCACAAAGCTGCGCAGGTGATGGTCGTTGACCATGCTGCGACGCTGAGGGTAGAATGCCTCTAGCGGATCGGCTAGCACATAGTTCGTCAGCGCCAGGATAGCCTCATCGACGACGATCACCGCCACCTCGGCGTCGCCCACAGCACGACCATCGGCATCGATGACGGTGATGTCCAGCATCGTCTCGCCGCCTGGCTCAAGCTCGCGCTGGCGAGGCACGGCCGCGACGGTCAGTGTGCGCTGCGTCGGCGGCGCCGACAGATCGAGGGTGCCGCTGGCATAGGCCGGGCGCGGAGGCAGGGATGCATCCACGCGGCCTTGGGCGTCGCGTCGCTCGGCAGCGCCCACCAGGTCTACCTGGATCAGGACGTTGGGGATGTCCTCCTCGGCGATGGGTACGCGCAGCGTGTGGCTGCCGTTGACGATGGTGAAGCGCTCCGAGGCAACGATGCCCCGTCGCCGCACAGTCAGCAGACCCTCGGCAGACGCAAAGGGCGCCTGAACCAGGATCTCGGCGACGTCGCCCGGCTGATACTCGCGGCGGTCGGGGATCAGGGTGACGCTCTCTTGCTCCACACGCTCGGCGCTGGGGCGCATGCCGCCAGCCACCCAGCGGGTGATCTGGGTCACGTTGGCGCGTCCTTGGCCGTCGCGGACCGTGGCCGTGATGCGGTAGGTGCCGCCCTGGGGCGTGGCAAAGGTGCACGTCGTGGGCTCGGCTCGGGAGACGATGCTACAGATCTGCTCATCGCGCTCCTCTTGCTGCCACTCACCGCGCACCCAGGCCCAGTGCAGCCGCACAGCGCGCAGCTCCACGTCAACGCCTTCCATAGCGGCGCCATCAAGGTCGGTGACGATGGCCTCGATATCCAGAGGCTGGCCCTGCTGCACAAAGAACCGGTCGCTGCGCAGCCCCACATAGCGATCGGCGGGGTGCACCAGCAGCGGTGTGGCGGAACTCCACGCCTGGCGGTTCACATCGAACACCGTCGCCTCGGCCAGCACGCTGGCGGGCCGCGGCGGATCGGCGGACTCGACGTCGATGGCGAGGGTATGGACGCCCTCAGCGTCGGTGACGCCGGAGAAGCGCTGTGTTACGGACTCTTGGCGATCCCATCCGCCGCGTAAGGGGATCGGCCACCAGGGCTCCCAGAACCCAAAGTCAAAGTCGGGCCAATTAGGCGGACGGTAGTTGGTGGGCGTCGCCGTCACGTACCAGCCGACCTCTGCGCCGGGCAGCGGTCCGCCGGCGTAATAGGCGGCTTCCACGCTCGCCGTCGCCGTCTCGCCGATGAAATGCGGGCCGGCGCTGGCCGATGTCGTCACTTCAAACTCGGGGCGGCGAAAGTCTTGGACCTGGATGGCGTGGCCCACTTCTCGCTGCGACGCGTTTGGGCCGCCAACCAGGCGAAAGCGCAACTGGGTGTAACCCAGATTGACGACCTCTGGCACGACAAACGTCGTGTCAAAGCCGCCCGATGGCCCCACGGAGATGCTCTCGCTGAGCACCTGGTTGCCCCGCGAGTCGATGACGGTCATCTGCACCGCATTGACGCCCTCGGGCAGGGCCAGATCGTCGCTGGTTCTGCTCAACCGCGCCAGCCGCACCCAGCCCTTGATCGACACCGTCTCCCCAGGGCGATAGATGCCGCGATCGTCGAGGATGAACCAGCGATATTCGTCCTCGATGGGGCGCGTGCGCCAGACACTCTCCGCCCAGTAGGTGGTGGCGGGCAGAATGGCTGTGTCGGTGCCGCGACGCGCGATGAGGTACGCAGCAGCATCGCGATTTCCGCCATCAGATCGCCCCTCGGCCAGGCGCAGCGTCGCCGTGCCATCGGCGCCGGTGGTCGACATCGCGCCGCCGGGTTGTAGCGTCAGTTCGACGCCCGATAAGGCCGCGCCGTCCTCCAGGGCATTGGCCCAGGCTAGCATCTCCTCGGCGTCGATGGCGGCGTCGAGGGCGATGGGGCTGGATTGCACCCAGATGCGCAGAACTCGCTCACTGGTGCGGCCGCGCAGGCGACCCACCAAGCCGGGCTCTGGCTGCGCGATGACGATGAGGTGCTGAACATCATCCCGCAACCCAGGCTTGAGGTCGATGTCGGTTCGCGTCAATGCGTCGGCGGCGCCCCTGGTGGCGATGCGCGTATCGATGACCCGCTGGCCCGGCGGCGTCGGCGTGGCGTTGATGTCGCGCTCGAACGCGCGCAGATACTCGAGATAGGCGGGCCAATCCTCGGGGGTGACGGCATAGGCTTGGACCTTGATGGTGTCATAGTTGATGGTATAGACCGAAAAGACCCCGTCGCTGGCCGGGTCCAGCACGATGAAGCGTTCCCACGGCGCATGAAAGACCGGCTCTGCCGAGCCAACTCTGAAAGTAACCGTCTCCGTCTGCCCTAGGGTCTGGCCAAAGCGATCGGGCAGGGCGGCGTCGAGGGTGACGCGATAGGTCGTGCGCCCGGCCGAGACGCCAAAGATGGCCAGGTCGCTGCCCGAGATTGTAAACTCGACATTGGGCAGCTCGGGCTCGATGCGCACCATCTCCTGGTCAAATGCATCTATATCCAAAGGGTTGGAGAAGCGGATGATCCAGGGCATCAGTGGGCGGCACTCTTCCCCCCAGCCGCAGCGGGTATCGACGACCTGCAGCGGGCCATAGGTCGTAAAGGTAAAGCTCTGCACCTCCTCGGTGGTCAGCGGTCCCTCCGCCGATGGCGTTCCCGGACCGATGCTCACCGTCACCGTCGTATTGCTCGGCAGCGGCTCCTCGACGCGAAACGCCAGCCAGCGGCCTTCCTCCGCGCGCTCAATGAGGTCGCGTACCGCTTCATCCCGCCGGGCCTCTGCCTCGGAGACAAGCCTCGTGGCATAGGTCTGACCGCCCGCGCGCACTTGGATAGTAGGCAGCACGGCTTCGGGGGCGATGCGTTGGTCAAAAGCGACGAACAGGAGGGGCTCGCGCACTTGCGGCTCCCCGGTGGGATGCGCCCGCGTCAGTTGAGGGGGCGGCGTGCGAAACTGCCAGCGCACCTCCTCAGCCAAATTACCTCCCGTCTTGGAGGTAGTGCCGGCCGGCACGACGACCGTATATTCGGTGGCCATGGGCAAGCGGGCGTGGCGATCAGCGCCCGCCGGCGCGAACATGAGCGTGCGCGTCCCCAGCCAGCGCCAGCGGCCCTCGGGCAGGGGAGTGAGGGTTAACGGCACTTGATGCTCCGCCAGGTCGGCGTGGCCGGTGAGGGGCGCCATGGGCTGGTCAAAGGTCACGCTGAGGTAGGGCGCCAGGGGCACATCGCCCTCTGGGCTGTAGCGCACCACCGCGAGCGGGCCAGCGGAAGGGGCGTCGGGGCGGTCGGCCTCTAGCGGCGGAGGGAAGGGCTGCTCCACCGTCTCCCCAGGGCGCGGCGCGGGTAGACTGGCCGCCGGGAAGCGAAAAGGCTGCACGTCCTCGTGCTCGGCATCGAGCGGCGACAGACGCTGCAATAACGCGGCAATATCTTGGTCGGAAAGCAGCCTGCCCTCGGCCAGGGGATGCTGGATCGGAACCAAAGGCTGCTCGGCCCCCTCGCTCAAGGTAAAGACGATGCCCACCTTGTCCTCCTTTGCGCGCAGCGGCATCGGGCGTACGTCTGTGCTGACCTCGGTCGCGCCGCGAGTGATCGGACCGCTCGTCACTTGCTCACGAGAGATACGCGGCACCGGTGTGGCAGTGGGATTCATACGCCTAGCATTGGGGCCGACCAGGCCACAACCGGTCAGCACAAGCACGCCGATCATCCCTATCAAAAGGGCATAGGTGATCCAACCCGGTCGCCGACGCGTTCTATGCGCATGATCCGTCGTTCTCATCACTACCTCCGTGCAGCTGCAACGTGACCTATCTCGCCCATGAGGATATAAGCTGTTTCTAGGACGCCGGAGGTGCTGTCTATGTTCCCCAGCGGATCGTGGCGATCTGACCGCCCTTATCCTTCCACAGTAGCTATGTCCATGCGCACAAGCTCTCTACATAGTCCGCCGAGCCGTCGCGGAACCAGCCGTCGAGCTGATCTATCTCTTTAAGCTGCTGGCCGCGCGCTCGCGAGACGGCCAGATAACTACAGCGAAACTCGGGCAGCGCGGTCATGTCGCCCCAGAGCTTTTCATACTGGGCGACGGGGTAAACATCCTCTTGGCCGTGCCCCCAGCGCTTTTTGACATCCTTGAGCGTGATATAGGTCGGCATCCGCGCGGCAATGCGACGCACCGCCTCGTCCACGCGCCCGCTGTCGTTCAGCGCGTCGCGGTCGAGGCCAAAAAGGTTTAGCAGGGCGTCGATCCCGAGCCAGAAGGTGTTCGAGTTATAATATGTCAGGGAGAACTCGTCCTCCTCCCTCGGCACAGCCAACCCTTCGAGCAGGCGCAACTGGCCGTTGACCCGCGCCAATCCACCGCCGCGGTCGTCGACACGCCGCGAGATGACCTCGACGGCGGCAAAGGGGCCGCCGTTCGCTTGCTGAGCGATGACCATGCCCAGCACCGCAGGATCGACGTTGACGCCCAAGGTGTCGATGTTGTGCACCATCAAGTGGGTGAGCTGGGGGCGCTCGGCCAACAAGCGCTTCAAGACACCGTTGCGCAGCAGGTTGGGCACCTCATACCAGTGGCCGGCCGGGCTCATGCACTGTAAGGGCAAGTTGTCGACATAATCGCTGCCCTCGCCCATGCCTCTCGCCCATCCGATGAGGGCATTGTGCAGGCTCGTGCGCACCTTTTGCGCCTGTTCATCCAGGATCTGCTGGGGCAGCTCCTCCCAGGCAAAGCGCAGATCGCGAACCATGGGGATGAGGCGCAACCCCACCGCGCGCCCAGGGGACAGCAGCAACGGGCCGGGGTAGCCATAGTTATCGGTGCGGCGCAAGGTATCGGCGATGGCATCGTGGGTCAGATAACTGGTGGTGATGATATGCGGCAGCCCGCGATCAGATCGCCCGTCGGCGAAGGCTTCCATCATTCGCCGGCTCTTGGCCAGGTGCACCTCGATGAAGGAGCGATGCTTGCCCGCCAGCCGGCAGAAGGGGTTCAGCGCCTTGACCACGCCGGCGCCCTGGGTCCAGCGGCTGCCGATGCCTCCGGCCAGGCTGACCACAGCCACCTGGCCGCGCCGCAGCGCCTCCTCGCCCAATGCGCGATAGGTTTGACCTAATGGCCCGGAGAGGGCCGTTTCGCTCGCGTCCAACACGTCGTCCGGGTTTACATCGCGCACCTCGGTGCTCGCCGGCAACCGATTCTGGGCCAGGCTGATGCGCCCGGCGCGCAGGTCCTGGCGAATGCGCTCGTGCTGCTCGCGGTCAAAGCCATGTTGGTGAAGGTAGGCCGTCAGATCGGTGTGCGCCTTGGGGCTATCATCGCCATCCTCGCGATACATCTGGGGGAACATGGTATCAAAGAGCAGTTGCACCATGCCCATCATCTCGGGCCGTGTGCGGCAGGCTGTACCCAAGAGCTCTAGCTCGGCGCGGCGCGCCGGGGTGAGTTGGGCGCGGGTACGCTGCAACAGCTCGGGCACCACCAGGCCATAGTAGCCCAGGGGCAGCAGCGCCTCATCGGCGCCAAGGAGATCGCTGAATGTGCCGCGCTCGTTGATGGCCAAGTCATAGACCACCGGCTCCATGGCAAAGGGCACAGCGCGCTCAAGCTCCCTCTTGGTCGTGGACATGATCTCGCCCAGCGCCTCCTGCGCCTCATCGCGACGTCCTGGGTCCACGATAAAGCCCATGCCGCCGCCCGACATGCCGCCGAGCATCCAGAAGCCCCAAAAGGCCTCGCCAAAGCGTTGACGGGTGCGCTCGATGAGCGTCTCGGTGTAGAGGTTGCTGGCCCAAGGGATAATGGTCTGGATAGGGTTGAAAAAATTGCGCGTGGTGGATTTGGCGATGGCGCGGATATCGCCTTGGCGCAGCTCGGCCAGAATCTGGTCCAGTAGGCCGATGGCTTGCTGGCGGGCCGACCACTCGGGCTGGGAGCGCAGCAGATACTTCTCCGTGACCATCTCGAGGATCGGGCCGACATCCTGGGCCATACCGCCGTGGACCAACACCAAGCTCTGCTGGAGCCGCTCGCGGATCGCGGGGCTGACCTCCTCAGTGTCCAGGATGTGGTGCTGAGGCAGCAAGCGTCCGCGGCTGATGCCATACTCCGGGTCGTCCTCGCCAGCAGGCACGCCGGAGATGAGCTTGATCGCCGGCCACACGCCCCCCGAATCCTGCCAACCTCCGCCCGAGCCGCCCAGCCACTCACCCAGGATGGCCCGCGCAGCGACGACGCGCCGCTCGGTCTCGGTCAGTGGCCCGGTGAGCGAGGCAGCCTGACCGGTGGCGCGCATACAGGTGGTGATCAACGCAGCCAACAACGTCGTCGAGACGGCCAGCCGTGATCCTCTGGGGATGCCGGTGACTCGACTGACCAGCTCGATCCCTTTATCTGGCCCCACCAGACGAGCCAGCAGGTCTTGTAGGCTTTCGTGGGCACCCTCGATGCCCGGAGGCACGATGCCCGAGGCGATGAGCGCCGCCTTGAGCAGGCCCAAATAGTCTCGGGCCAAGTCGAACACATCGGAGAGGGCAGTGAGGTCGGCCTTGGTGGCCAGGTCCACGCTGACGAGGCGGATCACGGGCTCGTCGATGACTCGCAGATAAGCCTCCACTGGTGGACGTGGGGCGCTGGAGCCGGCGTCGGGCCCGACAGCACCGGGCACGCCTCCATCCGACTGCCGACCGCGCACGGCCAGATCGATGGAGACGTTCAACACCCTGGCGCCCTCGGGATAGTCCATACCCAAGAAAAAGATATCGCTCCAGCCGCTGTGGCTCAGGTCCATGCGCACCGGCGTGCGCTCGCGAAGCAGGGGGTAGACACCGGTCGCGGGATCGGGGCGTAGCAGCTCGGGGCGTATGCGCAGGGGATGATCCAGCGGGTGACCCATGCGGAACATCCACTGATTGCCGCGCACCGAGCGCACGCTGCGCCGCACCTGATCGGCCAGGGTCTGAAAGGCGAGGCGGTGGTAGGCCGAGGCCAGCGCGCTGGACAGGCCATCGGATGGGCCATCGCGGCGTTGCGCGGCGAGAAAAAGGTCGATGGCCTCCTCAAAGCGTCGCTCCAACAGGTGCACGTACCCACGGTAAGGGATGGTGGGCGTCTCCATCGCGCCCAACGCCGACGATGTGTTCGACGTCGCGTATCGCTCGGGCAGATGAAAGCGGTGGAGGGCGTACAGGAAAAAGGTCGCCCGCACGCGCTCATAGAGATTGGGCGAGGAACGCCGAAAGGCGTCCAGTGCCTGGCACTCGGCGAGCAGTTCGCGGAGCGACAGCCCTTGACATGCGTCGGCGAGGGAGCGATCGCGCAGGGTGGGCTCTTGCGCCGTGACAATGGCCACCAACCCGCTTGTGGTGCTCATGTCTCCACCCTCCTTGCGCCCTCGCGATGGACCATCAAGGTGAGCAGACGGGTGAGCACCTCGTCGCGATCCTGACCGTTGAGGGCTAGAGCCAATTGGGCGGTGAGGATGCCGTACTTGACGCCGACGTCATAGCGCTGTCCATGGCTCTCTAGGGCCAGGTAGCGTTCTCGGCCAGGTAGGCGATCCAGGGCGTCGGAGAGGGTCACGGCGGAATCGGCGGGCGCCTGAGCCAACAGCTCGTCCAAGATCGTCAGCACCGTGGGCGTCAGCACGTGCATGCCAAAGAAGCAGAGATAGTGTCCGGCGCGCAGGCCGGGGATCATCAACGTCTGCTCCGCCTCTGTCGGCGTGGGCTTTTCGCGAACGTGCTCCACCTCGTACAAGCCCCTATCGCCGGCGAGCCGATGACCGCCGATGCAGCCATAGTAGGGTAGCAGGCTTTCGTGAGACGATTGCACGGCAGAGACCGACGATTCCTGCATCTCGGCCATGCGCACCAGCGCCTCGGCGCAGCCTTGGTCCCCTTCGCTGACATAGAGGTGGTCGCCGACAAGGTGCAGGAAGGGCTCATCCTGGCAAAAGTCCCTGGCGCAGGCGATGGCGTGACCATATCCGCGTGGCTCTGCTTGCTGGACAAAGGTGATCGCCCCGGCATAGGGGCCAGCGGCCCCGCTATAGGCGGCCTCGTCTCCTGGACAGACGACGACGCAGATGGAGGATATGCCAGAGCGCAGGATCTCCTCGATGATAATGGCCAAGACCGATTTCTCGGTGCCGTCGCTGTCAATCAGGGTCTGCAATGGTAATGTGCGCTGCTTTCGGCTGGCTGCGGTGATGACTGCCTTGCTGATACGCATTTGTACCCTCCCCGCTATGCACCCGGTTCGCCCGTCATGGCGCTGGGTGATCCTATTCGGCGAGGGCATTATAGCATGTCACGCTAACACGAAAAACCAGAACCCCAATAGCTGGGGTTCTGGTTGCTTGGAAATGGATAGTTTAAAGGGCTGATACTAGTCGGCGGCAGAGCAAAAAGCGCCGACATCAGCGGTTTGGGATGACATTAATTCCTGAGTGGCTATGACTTTGTCCAAAGCTTGGGCAACATCGGGAAGGGTAAAGGGTTTGCGTAAAAAGAGCGCCCCATCAGGCAAGATGCCCTGATCGTGCAGATAATGCGCTGCATAGCCCGACATGAACACGACACCCATATCCCCACAGCGCTCTTGCAGGTGTTGTGCCACCTCTGGCCCGGTAAGCCCGGGCAACGAGACGTCCACGACGGCCATATCCGGGCGACCACGTGATTCGCAAAGCGCCATGGCCGAAGGCCCATCCTCGGCCTGCCACACGTCATAACCCAGGATCTGGAGTACCCGGGCCACATAGCCGCGAAAATCAGCCACATCGTCCACCACGAGAACCGTCATGGGCTCTCCACTGCCGTTCAACATCGCCTTATCATCCATGCTTAATATTCCTCCACTCATATCACTTTTTCAAGCTAATGCACGGTAGATGAGAGATAAAATTGACATAATACGAGGCCGACATCGGCTTTTGCCGGTCATCGGCCCCGCCTCATTGCTTAGCATCGTACCGCGCAGCAGCCCCCATGTGTTGCGGGCTGGGCCCTTTTCCTAGTATAGTCGTGCCATGTATCGTGCGTGTTAAGACACAGTTATAGGGACGTTAAATATTGCCACCGGTTACGGCCATCTGCCTCATCTTTGCGCCTGCTGGTTTTTGAGATGGCTTAGAACAAAAGCCAACCCCGCAGCATTGGTCTCGATGACGCCCAGGTCATGCTCGTTGGGGCGTCCCCGAATGTCGCCTAGCCAGCCATACAAGTTGTTGGCCTCCGCACGGTCGCCGTGAAAGGCGCCGACAGTATACCAGATGCCCCGCACCTCGTATCCGAGATGGCGGAACATTTGGGCCAGGTGATCGCCGGCTGGCGTCGCCTCGTCGATGCCGGTATGCGGCCCGCCGTAGGTGATCAAGACGACAGCCCACTTGTACGGTTGGACTGGTGCACCCAACCGCACTGCGGCCTTGTTCAGGCGCTTTTTAACATAGTGAAGTACCGGTTCAGGCACGTTGAAATGGTAACTGGGTGCTCCAAAGCACACCAGGTCGTAGGATGTATCGTCAACTTCTTGGGCTTGGGCCAGTGGCATAAGGGTGACCTCGGCGCCGCCGCGCTCCAGTCCGCGCGCGAGCGCCTCGGCGGCCCGCTTGGTATTACCGCCTGGCGAAAAGTAGATCACCAACGCGTTCAGCATGTGGCTCCTTGCGCCACCACCACAGCCCACAACTTGACAGAACACCCTGTTAAGGACTCGGCACACAAACTGC
>SKLG01000561.1 GCA_007123335.1 Anaerolineae bacterium
TCCCGCTTGTGGATGTTGGAGAGGTGAACCTCCACCGTCGGCAAGCCTACCCCGGCCACCGCATCGCGAATGGCGTAGCTATAATGCGTATAAGCACCCGGATTGATGACCAGACCATCGGCCCAGGTTGCGGCCTCTTGGATGGCATCGATGATGGCGCCCTCGTGATTCGACTGGAATGTCCGCAGCGTGACCTCGTGTTCGGCAGCCCACTCTTGCAAGCGGCGGTTGATCTCCTCCAGGGTGTCGCTGCCGTACACCTCGGGCTCGCGCCGGCCCAGCAAGTTCAGGTTGGGGCCGTGGATGAGCAGATAGCTAGCCTTCATAGTCGCGGTCTCCTATGCATCTTGTATTGACGCTCAAGGTGCCGGGCACTTTAAAAGTGCCCGGCACCTGAGTGGATTGCCCCAGACGTTCGTATTCTCTCCAACGCCTGCAACACCTCGTCCGGGCGCACGTCGGCGTCGATCACCACGTCGCCGATGTCGCGGGGTAGAATAAGGCGCAGGCGCCCGCCACGGCGCTTCTTGTCGCTGCCCATGGCCGCATAGACATCCGCCGGCGCGGCGGCGTCATAGCGCGTGGGCAGGCGATGGGCCTCCAGCGTCGCGACGATGCGCGTCACCGTCTCGGGGCGGCACATCCCGCGAATCTCGGCGAGATGGGCGGCGGCGGCCATGCCGATGCTCACCGCCAGGCCATGGTTCAGGCTATAATCAGATAGCACCTCAAAGGCGTGGGCAAAGGTGTGGCCCAGGTTGAGCACCATCCGTCGCCCTTGCTCATAGGGGTCCTCCTTCACCACATCGATCTTGACCTGTAGCGCTCGCTCCACCTGCCAGCGCCAGTCATCGGCTCTGGGCGAGTCGGCGCCTGCCTCCAGGGCGGCGAACAGCTCGGGGTCGGCGATGATGCCGGCCTTGATCACCTCGGCCAGGCCGGCGCGCCGCTCGATGTCGGGGAGCGTGAGTAATAGGTCGGGATCAAGGAGCACCAGGAGCGGTTGCACAAAGGCGCCCACCAGGTTCTTGCCCGCCGGATGGTCCACCGCCACCTTGCCGCCCACGCTGGCGTCGATCATGCCCAGGAACGTCGTCGGCACCGGCACCAGCGGCACACCGCGCATAAAGGTCGCCGCGGCGAATCCGGCCATGTCGGTGATGACCCCACCGCCCACGGCCACCATCGCACTGCCGCGATCCAAACCGACGTCCACAAAGCGATCGTAGAGGGTGCGCACGGTATCGAGATTCTTGAACGCCTCACCGGCAGGCAGCACGATGGCGTGGGGCGCATAGCCGCTGGCGCGCAGGCCGGCCTCCAAGGCGTCGCCGTGGAGCGCCCATACATTCTCGTCGCTCACCATGACCGGATTGCCGGCGATCCCATGCGCTCTGAGCAGCGCCCCAAGATGAGCCACCCCGCCCGGCACGAGCTGCACTGGATAGCTCCCGGTGGGAGTGGATACCTGCCAGTGTGTGGGATTCCCGGCGACCAGGTTCAATACCTCTTCCACCACTTGGTCCACGGAGCGATACGTGGTATCGATGTGATACGGGACTTTTGCATATGCCGGTCGTCTCTTCTCCAACAACTCCCGCAGCCTGCCTTCGGGATCATCCGCCCACAACATGGGCCGCCCCTGAGGCGCATCCGTCTCTGGGGCGCGGGCGTCTCGCCCGCGTTCTCCCACAGCGCTCTCATGCCCTGGAGCATCCTGCGGAATGCTGAGCGCGACGCGGTGAAAGAGCTCGTCAGGGTCGCAACCCAGGCAAATGACGTGCCCACTGGCCATCATGACCCGAAGGTTCTCTTCGTCCACCAATGCACCGCCGCCGGTGGCGACGACCAGCCCCCCCATAGCGGCCAACTCGGCGCATACCACGCGCTCCAAAGCGCGAAAGGCTGCCTCGCCCTGTTGGCGAAAGATGTCGGGGATGCCCATCCCGGCCCGCGCCTCGATGCGCTCGTCCATATCCACAAAAGGACGCCCTAGCGCGTGGGCGACCTCCCTGGCCACCGAGCTCTTGCCGGTGCCCATGAATCCGGTGATGACGATATTGGGCTCACGCGCCATGGTGCCCCCCTTCCGCCTCGAGCGCGCGTAGCAGACCGGCGAGGTTATCCCCGCCATAGCGCTCCAGCAGCGCATCGGCCAACACCAGCGCGACCATGGCCTCACCGACGACCGACGCCGCCGGCACCGCGCAGACGTCGGAGCGGCTATACTCGGTCTGTGTCGCCTCGCCCGTCGTCAGGTCCACCGTGGGCAGCGGCGACACCGTGGTGGGGATCGGCTTGAGGGCAGCGCGGACGACGATGGGCTCGCCATTGCTCATGCCGCCCTCGATCCCGCCTGCGCGGTTGGTCCGCCGCGTCGGCCCTGAGGGGGAGGGGTAGAGGGCGTCGTGCACCTGGGTGCCGGGCAGCGCGGTGTTGGCAAAGGCCGGGCCGATCTCGACCCCCTTGACCGCCTGGATGCCCATTACTGCTTGGGCCAGACGCCCGTCGAGCCGCCGGTCCCATTGGACGTGGCTGCCCAACCCCACGGGGACGTTTAGCGCCGCCACGACAAAGGTGCCGCCCAGCGAGTCGCCCGCCTCTCGCGCGGCATCGATGCGGGCGCACATCTCGGCGGATGTGGCCGGGTCGGGGCAGTAGACGGCCGAGGCGTGGGCTGCCGTGATCCGCTCCTCAAGATGGGCTTCCGTCGAGCCAGGTGCCGGGCACCTCAGAAGGTGCCCGGCACCTTGAGCGTCAATGGTAACTCCACCAATGGACTCGACATAACTTCCAATGTGCATCCCGGCGGCGCGCAACAGGCATTTGGCCAGGGCGCCGGCCGCCACGCGGGCTGCCGTCTCGCGGGCGCTGGCGCGCTCGGCTACCAGGCGCAGATCGTCCAGGGCGTATTTGGTCGCGCCGGCCAGGTCGGCGTGACCTGGGCGGGGACGGGTCCACGCCGGTACCTCGCGCTCCCGCCAGTTCTCATAATCGCGATTGGGGATCAACACGGCCAGCGGCGAGCCGATGGTCTTGCCGCCATACACGCCGCTCAGGAGCTGAACGCGATCGCGCTCGATCTGCTGTCGGCCGCCGCGGCCATAGCCACCCTGACGACGACGCAGGTCCTCGTTGACGGCCTCTATGTCTAGCGATAGACCGGCGGGAAGCCCCTCGACGATCACCGTCAGGCAGGGGCCGTGAGATTCGCCGGCGGTCAGAAAACGGAACATGTCACTCTCCTCCCAGGATGGCGACGCAGGCGGCCATCATGACATCGACGGGCGCGTCTTGACCCGTCCACAGGGTAAAAGCCTCGGCGCCCTGGTGCACGAGCATGCTCAGTCCGTCACAGGCGCGCGCCCCGGCCTGGAGCGCCTGGCGCATGAGGGGCGTCTCGCGGGGATTATAGATCAAGTCCATGAGCAGCGCTTCCCGCGGAAAGGGCACGGTCTCCGGCCAGGGCGATATCTCGTCATGCTCAGCGTCGGCTATCCTGGATGATCGCGTCCACATGCCCAGGGGCGTGGTGTTGACGACGAGATTGACCCCCAGGCTGGCTTGTTGGATAGGTGACTCGTCGAGGGGGCCGCCCTGAAGGCGCGCCCGAGGGCTCACCGGCGAGAACTCGGCGGCCAGGGCTATGGCCTTGGTGGGAGTACGGTTCAGGATGGTCACCCGCGCATGGCTGGTGGCCAGGGCATAGACGACGGCCCGCGCCGCGCCGCCGGCGCCCAACACCAACGCCGAGCAGCCTTGGGGATCGAATCCGGCATCGTTGAGGGCGCGCAAAAAGCCTCCGGCGTCGGTGTTGTGCCCCACGGCTTTGCCATCTTTCAGGAGCACCGTGTTCACGGCGCCGATGGCCCGCGCGGCGTCGGTCAGCGTGTCGACCAGCGGGACGAGGGCCTCCTTGTGGGGCACGGTGGCGTTAAAGCCGCGCAGGCCCAGAGCCACCGCCCCCAACAGCGCCTCAGGCACACGGTCCGGATGCACCGGCAGCGGCACATAGCACCAATCCAGCCCCAGCTCGGCAAAGGCGGCGTTGTGCATCGGCGGCGAGACGCTGTGCTCCACGGGCCAGCCGATCAGGCCGACCACCTGGGTGCTGCCGCGGATGATGTGGCGAGACGTGCTCATGAGGCCACCTCCGTTCC
The DNA here is from genome assembly GCA_007123335.1 of Anaerolineae bacterium. Classification (GTDB taxonomy): domain Bacteria; phylum Chloroflexota; class Anaerolineae; order UBA1429; family UBA1429; genus SKLG01. The sequence goes on from SKLG01000561.1 coordinate 4,161, forward strand.
CGAGACGACGACGCTGCCCGTGCTGGCGCCGGTCAGCGCCGATAGGCGCGGCACAAAGCCGGGGAACGAGTCGGCGATGCAATCGGCGTCGTGGACGATGGTCTCGCCGTGGGCGATGAGCCCGGCCACGGCCCAGGTCATGGCCAGGCGGTGATCGCCGCGATGGGGCACCGCGTCCGCGCCCTGCAACGTGGTGGGGCCGTGGATATCAAACCCATCAGGGCGCGCCTCGATCTGAGCGCCCAACGCCCGGAGCCCCTCGACGATGGCGGTGATGCGGTCGCTCTCTTTGACGCGCAATTCGGCGGCGTCGCGCACGCGAGTGGTGCCCTGGGCCTGGGTCGCCGCTAGGGCCAGGATGGGGAACTCGTCGATCATGCGCGGCACCACCTCGCCGCCGACGTCAGTAGCCACCAGCTCGCCGGCGCGCACCACCAGGTCGGCCACCGGCTCGCCGCCCTCGTCGCGCTCGTTCTCGGCGACGATGCCGGCGCATCCTGCGCCCCCCATCTGCGTCAGCACGTCCAGCAGGCCGGTGCGCGTGGGGTTGATGCCTACGTTGCGGATGCATATCTCGCTGTCGGGCACCAACAGGCCGGCGACGATCAGGTAGGCGGCGGAGGAAAAGTCGCCGGGCACGGTAGTGTCCAATGCCGCGAGCGAGTCTGCGGGGCCTGACAAGGTATGCGTCAGCCCCTCCGTCGTCAGGGCGATACCGCGACCGCGGAGCATGCGCTCAGTGTGGTCGCGGGATGGTCCCGGCTCGACGACGCGGGTGACGCCCTCGGCATAGAGCCCGGCCAGCAGGATGCACGACTTGACCTGGGCGCTGGCCACGGGCAGGATATGCTCGCAGCCTTGCAGCCCACCTCCTAGAATGCTCAGCGGTGGCAGACGCCCATCCTGGCGCCCCCAGATGCGCGCGCATCCTGCGCCCCCCATCTGGCGCAGGGGCAAGACGACGCGGTCCATGGGGCGGCGGCGAAGCTGTGCCTCACCGGTGAGCACCGAGTAAAAGGGCTGTCCGGCCAGCAGCCCGGCCAGCAGGCGCATGCTGGTGCCCGACCGCACGCAGTTCAGCGGCTCCTCGGGCTCTTGCAGGCCGCGCAGGCCGACGCCTTGTACTACGGCGATCAGATCGCGGCGTTGGGGACAACGCCCGTTTTCGGTGACATCAATGGGGACACCCAGCGCCTGCAGGCAGGCCATCGTCGCCCGGCAATCGCCGCCGTCGAGGTAGCCGGTGATGCGTGAGGGGCCGTCGCCCAGCGCGCCCAGCAGCAGCGCCCGATGGGTGATCGACTTGTCGCCGGGGACATCGGTCTCGCCGCGCAGACCGGCGGTGGGGTGCAGGATCAGGTTCATCGAAAGACCTCCGTGCGTCGGTGGCGGGCCGCTTGCAGCAGAGCTTCAAGGGCCTCAAAATCGGCGGCCTCTAAACAGTCCACGAGGCGATCGATCTGCTCGCGGGCCTCGATCAGCGAGTGCAATACCGGCTCGCGGTTGGTAACCAGGATATCCATCATCATCGGGATGCTTCCCCCGGCCACGCGGCTGGTGTCGCGAAAGCCACTGGCGGCCATCGTCCAGGCCAGCGGGTCCTTGGCGCTGGGGCGCTCGCCGGGGCGCCCGGCCAGGCTATCGGCGGCGTTGACCAATGCCACGGCCATCAGATACGGCAGATGGCTGATGATGGCCACCAGCCGGTCGTGGCGGGCGGGGTCCAAAACCAGTGGGCGCGCCCCTACCGCCGCGATCAGCGCGTGGCCCAACGCCACGGTGCGCTCCGAGGTGCGCGGCAATGGCGTGAGCACGAATATCTTGTCCTGATACAACGAAGGCTCGGCCATAGTGAGCCCCGACGTCTCTTTGCCGCACATGGGGTGCGCGCCCAACGGCTGGACGTGCTCGGGCATGGTCTCCATCGCCGCGCAGATAGCGCTTTTGGTGCTACCCACATCCATCACCACACAACCCGGCTTGACCAGTGGGCCGAGAGCGCCGAGCTTTTCGATGATATCGTTGACCGGCGTGCACACGATCACCAGATCGGCGGCGCTCACCCCCTCGGCCAGGTCGGTGGTGCCCTCGTCGATAAAGCGCAGCGCCCGCGCCGTGGCGAGGGTGCTGCGTCGGCGGGCCACGCCGACGATACTGCCACAGGCGTGGTTAATACTCAACGCAGCGGCCAGCGAGCCGCCCATGAGCCCCAGGCCGACGATGGTCACGCGGGCGTTGGCAAAATCAGGATCAGCCATCGCCTACAGCGACCGCCCCACGGCCTCGGCCACGGCGCGCACCCCGCGCACCATCTCGGCAAAGCGGTCCAGGCGCAGCGACTGGGCGCCGTCGGAGAGGGCCTTGTCGGGATGCGGGTGCACCTCGATGATCAGGCCATCGGCGCCGGCGGCGATGGCCGCCTTGGCCAGCGGCGTGACCCACTCCCAGTTGCCGGTGGCGTGGCTGGGGTCGATGATCACCGGCAGATGGGTGTGCTGCTTGAGCACCGGCACAGCGCTGATATCCAGCGTGTTCCGCGTATAGGTCTCAAAGGTGCGAATGCCGCGCTCGCAGAGGATGACGCGATAGTTGCCGTGGGAGAGGATATACTCGGCGGCCATGAGCAGCTCCTCCATGGTGGCCATCATGCCGCGCTTGAGCAGCACCGGCTTGCCGGCCTCGCCCACCGCGTGGAGCAACGAATAGTTCTGCATGTTGCGCGCGCCGATCTGCACAATGTCGGCCACCTCGCAGACCAGGGGCACCTGCTCCGGAGCCATGGCCTCGGTGACGATGGCCAGGCCCGTCTCGGCCTTGGCCTCGGCCAGCAGCTCCA
>SKLG01000453.1 GCA_007123335.1 Anaerolineae bacterium
TACGACCGGCTGGATCGCACATCATTGCCACCAGGCAGTGAAGTTGTGAGAGCTAGGTGGTCTCCGCTTTCGGCCGAACTTGATCTGCGACTGCCCGTTGATGCGCGCGTGATCCTCAACATCTTTGATTTCGCCGGTTGGCGAGCGTGGGTAGACGACGTTGAGGTTGCCATCACACCCACAGAGCCATACGGGCTCATAAGTGTGCCCGTGCCAGCGGGTAAGCACCGTTTAACGGTGCGTTTCGCCTCGACGCCCGTGCGCGATGCCGCCTTAGGCATAACCGTGGCCTGCTTGTTAGCAAGTGCGGCACTGGCGAGATGGCATAGCCAGAAACGAACACTGGATCTGCCTGCGAACTTTGCGGTACCCGTCATACCAGGGTGGGTTGTATGGCCAACGATGCTTGCGCTACTACTGGCTTGGAGCGCCAAGGTAATGTTTATCGATCCCAAGTTCTTGCAGGACATCTGGAGGCCTCCGCAGAATGCCGTGGCAATCCACTATGGCGACAAGCTCGTGCTCGTCGGAACGGATCAGCCGCATCCGGTACCCTCGGGTGGAGAGTTGCAGGTCAACCTGAGTTGGCGTGTTACCAAGCGTCTTGATGCGGATTATAGCACAGGTGTGTTGCTAGTGGATGAGTGGGGTATGGCGGTCTGGGCGCACAGTGATCATCAACATCCCGGAAATCTACCAACAAATCGATGGCTGCCAGAAAGCCCATATCGCGAAGCACACTGGCTTAAGGTGCCGGCGGGCACGCCACCTGGACATTATCTTGTGAAGGTCGTGGCATATCCCTATGGCCAGCCGTACGCAGGATTGGATATACTCGACACTGCGAAGCCTGGTGTCCATGGCAAGACTTACGATGCAGCAATTGTAGAGGTAGTGCGCCCATTCAAGACAGCCAGTGTCGATGACCTCGCGCCGTCCGAGCCTAAAGTACAGTCCTTGGGCGGTGGCCTAACACTTTTGGGTAGTGATTCACTGCCGGACAGGATTGGGATTGGCAAATCTTTCTTGTTAACTCTATACTGGCAGGCTGAGCATAAACTGGAAGCCAACCAGAGGGTGCGATTGGAGTTTGTCAATTCGGCAGGTACGGTGGTCACAAGCTCCGAGGTGTTACCAGTGCAAGGCTATGACACGGGGCAATGGCTCGCAGGTGATACATGGAAGGGTGTACAGCAGATATTCGTTCCGGCGCACCTTCATGGGCGTTACACTCTGACCATCATTGGGTCGAATGAGACAAGAGTCTCACTCGGTGAGTTGCAGGTGATCGTTCCTGAGCGAAGCTTCGCGTCGCCAAACATTGCGCAGCAACAGCGCGTGACTTATGGTGATCTGGCGGTTCTCCTTGGTTACGACACATGGTCTCTCGCCAAGCCTGGTGATATTTTGCCTGTAACTCTCTACTGGCAGCCTCAGCGCGAGACTAGACGTTCTTGGAAGGTATTTGTACATTTATTGGATACGACCGGCAACATCGTGTCTAGCCACGACGCTGAGCCAGCGCAGTGGGAGCGTCCCACCACGAGCTGGGTAGCTGGAGAGTATATCGTTGACATGCATACTATCAGCTTGCCTGCGGACATTGTGCCGGGAAACTATCGGATCGTGGTGGGTCTCTACGATGAGGCCACAGGCGAGCGGCTGGAGACAGATAGGGATAGCGACGCGGTAGAGTTGTATCGGACAGTTTCGGTGGAGTGACAGGGAATAGTACCGGGTCCATGTATTGGGTCAGCACGAAATGGAATTCAACCTCATGCCATTGGGCTAGCATTTGAACGGTTTAGCCCTGCAGAGCGGGGTATCGATCCGCGCGATTCCCGCCTGGCATTCGGGCGTCACAGCGTCCCGTGCGGCGCTTTGACAGCCTTTCGCTGCCGTGCTAAACTCTCCCCCAATCGAATACAGCGCTCTTATCCAGAGAGGCGGAGGGACCGGCCCTGTGAAGCCTCGGCAACCTGGGAGGGGCGAGTCATTCTCATCCGGCATAGACCGGCGACTCGAACCGGCCCAAGGTGCCAAGTCCGTCAGAGTACCTGTGGAGGTCTCTGAGAGATGAGCGGCGTGGTAGCCATAGGCTTTTGCCGAACGCTGTTTCGCCTCTTTATCGGGATTCCGGTAAAGGGGTTTTCTTTTTCGGCGATGGAACGCCCCGTCTCTGGAATCCAGACGAGATGGGGCTCTTTTTGTGCAAGGGAGGTAGCATGTTCATCCGAGAAGACCGGCACGACGACGGGCACTTTTCCACCAGGAGTGTCCACGCTGGCGAGCCCAAGGAGAAACCCTTTGGTTCGCTGACCATGCCCATCGTCCAGACCTCGACGTATCACTTTGAGGACACCGCCGCGCTCATCGCCCACATGGAGCGCAAGGAGGCAGAGCTAGAGCCCCTGCGCGGCGAATATGGCCGCTATGGCAACCCCACCCAGGAGGTGGTAGAGCGCAAACTGGCCGCCCTGGAAGGCGGCGAGGGCGCCCTGGTCATGGCCAGCGGGATGGCGGCCATCACCGCGACCCTGCTGACGCTGCTCTCGGCCGGCGATCACTATATCCTCACCGATGACTGCTACCGCAAGACGCGCCAGTGGTCGATGGAGGTGATGGCGCGGATGGGCGTATCCTGCACCCTGGCGCCCCAGGGCGACTATCAGGCTTTGGAGGAGGCGATCCGCCCCGAGACGCGCCTCATCGTGGGCGAGACGCCGACCAACCCCTACCTGAGGGTCATCGACATCCCGCGCCTGGTAGAGATCGCCCGCCGCCACGGCGTCATGACCCTCATCGACGCCACCTTTGGCACGCCCTATAACATCCGCCCGCTGGAACATGGCGCCGACCTGGTGGTGCACAGCGCCACCAAATACCTCGGCGGCCACAACGACCTGCTGGCCGGCGTGGTCATTGGGCGGGCGGGGCAGATCAAGGCAATCAACGAGCTGAACAACATGCTCGGCGCCGTGGCCGCGCCCCACACCCTCTACCTGCTCCTGCGCGGCCTGAAGACGCTGGGCCTGCGCATGGCGCGCCACAACGAGAATGGCCAGCAGGTGGCCGAGTTCCTGGCGACCCATCCGGCGGTGCGACAGGTCTGGTATCCGGGGCTGGATTCGCACCCCGACCATGAGGTGGCGTCGCAGCTCATGACCGGCTTTGGCGGCGTGATCAGCTTTGAGCTGGACACTGACCTGGAGGGCACGGCGGCCTTTATCGACGCGCTGGAGCTGCCCTACATGGGCCCCAGCCTGGGCGGCGTGGAGAGCATCGTCGAGCAGCCGGCGCTCATGTCTCACTTTACCCTGGACGATGCCGAGCGCGAGGCCCTCGGCATCCGTGGCGAGCTGGTGCGCTATGCGCTGGGCATCGAGGATACCGAGGACCTCATCGCCGACCTGGCCCAGGCGTTAGAGCGCGTACCGGCGGCGCTGCTGTCTACCGCCGAGGGCAGCGACAGGGAATGAAAACAGAGCCAAACCGACTATTGGATGAAAAAGGGTTTCTGAGCTTTTTATCATATCTTGTGTTTGACGATAACAGAGCGATGTGGTATACTATAGAGCAGGTTGGGACAGGCTCTCGCTGGTGTGCCTCGGGCCATGAGTAGAGAGCGCAGTGAGGAGGAAGCTCAGAACGCATGGCCAGTACAAGCAAGGAAAAGATCGAAGTAGAGGGCACCATCGTAGAGGCGCTGCCGAATACCCAGTTCCGCGTGGAGCTGGAGAACGGCCACGAGGTGTTGGCGTACATCTCGGGCAAGATGCGCAAGTATTACATCCGCATCCTGCTGGGTGATCGCGTGCGCGTCGAATTGTCGCCGTATGACCTGACGCGCGGTCGGATCGTCTATCGCTACAAGAACCGCACCGGGCCCGCATAAACCGGTTGTTGCCCTAAAACCAAGCATATCGAGCACATCGGCGCGTCCATCTGACGCCGTAAGGTTGTCCGGCTGCCCCTTGAGGGCGCTGTGCGCGCCGTTTTTTCTTGTTGATTTCCTTGACAATCCTTTCAAACTGTGCTATGCTGGTCCCAATATAGTGTATAGAAAAGAGCCTGCCATGTCTTGTGCTCATCCGCGTTCGGCCCCCGCCGTCGCGGCGCCAACCGGCATCGTAATTCTGGTCCTAGTAGAGCTCCTCGTCGAGGAGCCATTGCCGGTTGGGAGAGGATCGCGCTAAGATCTGACCAGAGTAGACAAGGTAGCGACCCAAGAGCCTCACCCAACAGGGATGAGGCTTTTCGTTTGTCTGGGGATATATGCAAAGATCGGGGCGCGGGTCTCTGACCCGCACAATCTACGACATCACGATCACGCAAGGAGGAACCACACCGTGAGAAGCGACGAGGTCAAGACCGGGCTGGAGCGCGCCCCCCACCGCTCCCTCCTATGGGCGCTGGGCGTCAGCGACGAGGAGATGGGGCGGCCCTTTATCGGCGTCATCAACTCGTTCAACGAGGTCATCCCTGGGCACATGCACCTGAACCAGATAGCGACGGCGGTCAAGGCCGGGGTCTATATGGCCGGCGGCACCCCCTTTGAGGCCAACACCATCGGCGTGTGCGATGGCATCGCCATGGGCCATCTGGGGATGAAGTACTCGCTACCCTCGCGCGAGCTGATCGCCGACTCGGTGGAGACGGTGGTGCAGGCCCACGGCTTTGACGCCATCGTCCTACTGCCCTCCTGCGACAAGATCGTCCCCGGCATGGTCATGGCAGCGGCGCGGCTGAACCTCCCCACCGTCGTGGTCACCGGCGGGCCGATGCTCGCCGGCCGGCGCGGCAACCAGGTCCTGGATCTGAACAGCGCCTTTATGGCCGTGGGCGCGGCGGCGAGCGACGCCATGAGCCTCGACGAGGTGGAGCGCATCGAAAAGGCCTGCTGCCCCGGCTGCGGCTCTTGCTCGGGCATGTTCACGGCCAACACCATGGCCTGCCTGTGCGAGGCAATGGGCATCGCCCTGCCCGGCAATGGCACCACCCCAGCGGTGCACTCGCGGCGGCTGGCGCTGGCCAAGCAAGCGGGCATGCAGGTGATGGAGATGCTGCGCCGCGACATCCGCGCCCGCGAGATCATCAACGCCGACGGTCTGCACAACGCCTTTACCACCGACATGGCCATGGGCGGCTCGACCAACTCGGTGCTGCATCTGCTGGCCATCGCCCACGAGGCCGGGGTGGAGATCGACCTGGACGAGCTGAACGCCTACAGCCAGCGTACACCCCATCTCTGCAAGCTCTCGCCGGCCAGCGACCAGCACATCGAGGACCTCTACTATTCCGGCGGCATCCCCGCCATCATGCACGAGCTGGATGGCGTCGAGCTGCTCCAGCGCGACCACATCACCGTCACCGGCGCCACCCTGGCCGAGAACCTGGCGTCCGGCTCGCCCTGGGCGCCCGAACCTGGGCTGATCAACCGCGCCGTGGTACGCACGCCCGCCGATCCCTACAGTAAGACCGGCGGGCTTACCATTCTCTTTGGCAACCTGGCCCCCGAGGGCGCGGTGGTCAAGAGCGCCGCCGTGGCCCCGAGCATGATGCAGCACACCGGCCCCGCCCGCGTCTTTGAGACGGAGGAGGAGGCCACGCAGGCGATCATGGCCCAACAGTTCGAGGTCGGCGACGTCCTGGTTATTCGCTACGAGGGGCCCAAGGGCGGGCCGGGGATGCGCGAGATGCTCACCCCCACCAGCCTGCTCTCGGGGATGGGGCTGGACGACAAGGTGGCGCTGATCACCGACGGGCGCTTTTCCGGCGCCTCGCGGGGCGCGGCCATCGGCCACATCTCGCCCGGGGCGGCGGCGGGAGGCCCCATCGCCGCCCTGCGCGACGGGGATCGCATCACCATCGACATCCCCAATCAGAGCCTGTCCGTCGCTCTCGACGATGACGAGCTGGCGGCGCGCCTGGAGGCGCTGCCGGCCTTTGAGCCCAAGGTCAAGAGCGGGTATTTGCGGCGCTATGCTCAATTGGTTACGTCGGCGCATACCGGCGCGGTGTTTCAGGAATAAGCGCTTTGGCGCCCTTTAGGTGCCGGGCACTTGGCGTCGGGTACGACGCAGAAAGTGCCCGGCACCTGGGAGACTATATAGAGGAGAACTCGCATGAAACTGAACGGTGCACAGATCTTGTGGGAGAGCCTGGTGCGCGAGGGCGTGGAGGTGGTGTTTGGCATCACCGGCGGCTCGATCATGCCCGTCTACCACGAGATGCCCAACTATCCCGTCCGCCACGTCACCATGCGCCACGAGCAGGCCGCCGCTCACGCCGCCGACGGCTATGCCCGCGTCACCCGCCGGGTGGGGGTGTGCATGGCCACCTCTGGCCCCGGCGCCACCAACCTGGTCACCGGCATCGCCACGGCCTATATGGATTCCTCGCCCATCGTGGCCATCACCGGCCAGGTGGGATACTCGGTGCTGGGCACCGACTTTTTCCAAGAGGTCGATATCACCGGTATCACCATGCCCATCACCAAGCACAACTATTTGGTGACCGACGTGAGCGAGCTGGCCCAGGCGGTCAAAGAGGCCTTTCACATCGCCCGCAGCGGGCGCCCCGGCCCGGTGCTCATCGACATCGCCAAGAACGCCCAGATGACCCAGGCCGAGTTCCACTATCCCGAAGAGGTGAACCTCCCCGGCTACAAGCCCCACGTGCGCGGCAACGTCCGGGCGGCGCGCAACGCGGCCGAGATGATCAACGCCGCCCAGCGGCCGCTCATCGTCGCCGGGCGCGGGATCACCATCGCCGGCGCCCAGCGTCCGCTGCGCGAGATGGCCGAGCGGGCCGAGATCCCGGTGGTGACCACGCTGCTGGGCAAGAGCGCCATCCCTGAGAGCCATCCCCTCAGCCTGGGCATGGGCGGGATGCACGGCGAGGCCTTTGCCAACCTGGCGCTGCAGAACGCCGACCTGATCATCAACATCGGCAGCCGCTTTGACGACCGGCTGACCAGCGAGGCCGAGA
>SKLG01000167.1 GCA_007123335.1 Anaerolineae bacterium
ACCTGCCCCAGGCGCGGGTTTGGGCCGTGGATATCTCTTGGACAGCGTTGCAGGTGGCGTGTCAGAACGCGCGGCTGGCCGGGGTGGAACGGCGGGTCCAGTTCGTGCAGGGCGATCTATTGGCTCCTCTTGGCGAATGCTTTGACGTGGTGGCGGCCAACCTGCCCTACATCGCCGCCGCCGAGCTGCCCGAGCTGATGCCCGAGGTGGCTCGCTACGAGCCGCGGCTGGCTCTGGATGGCGGCGCCGAGGGGCTAGAGATCATCCGCCGCTTTCTGGATCAGGTCGCGCCGCATCTGGGGGAGCCCGGTCTATTGCTGATCGAGATCGATCCCCGCCAGTCTCAGGCGGTGTTGGCGTTGGCGCGCGAGAGGCTGGACGGTCCGACAACCTTCTTTTCCACGATCCAGGACTATGCCGGGCACGACCGCATCATCCGCATCGAACGAGGGAGACCCACATTATGAGCCATCAAGGCGGCGCGAACACCGGGGGCGATGGCACCATGGTCCATACCATCCCGCCCTCCGCTTTTCCACCACCGCTTATGGTCTCCGAGCCGGGATCCTTTGCCGAGGACACTATTCGGTCGCGCAAGCCGACGATCCTTGCCGACATCCTGGCGCACAATACCTACCCACCCGACATCGTCCGTAGCCTAGAATCCCTGCGAGACGAGATCGCCTCCCACGCTCCCGTCACGGGCCTCAGCAGGTCGGGTGACGACGTGGCCTTTTGGCAGAGGGCTCTGGCCCCCTGGAACGGCAGATCCTGGTTTGAGCTGCCCTGGTTCCTGGCGGAGACCTATTTCTACCGGCGTGTCCTCGACATCGTGGGCTACAAGCTGCCGGGCGCTTGTCCGATCCTCGGTCTCCAACACGCCGGCGATCCATTTGCTCCGCAAAAGGCGCAGGCGCTGCGCGACGGGCTAGTTGCGCTGGAACGCCATATCATGCACGTACCACAAGCAAACCCGGTTCAAGATCGCTTTCGGCTGTGGCTGCGACGCAGCCTATGGGGCAATCGCGCTGATCTGAGCAATATCGGCACTCGCGATGATGTGGATGCCGACGACGAGCGTCGTAGCGAGCACATCCTTGTCGATCATGGCCAACGCCTCTGGGAGCTCTTTGCTCAGGGCCAGGTACGACATCTAGATGTCGTCGCGGACAACGCCGGCGCTGAACTGCTCTCAGACCTGGGGCTCATAGACCTATTGCTCAGCGAAGAACTGGTGCAAAGGGTGCGGCTGCATCTCAAGGGCCAGCCCTTTTTCGTCTCCGACGCCATGCCATCGGACCTTGAGGACACCCTCGCCGCCTTGAAGCAGGATATCCAACCAACGTTGGCAGCGCTGGGCGCGCGCCTTGTCGATCACGTTGCCGCCGAACGCATCTGTTGGCAGACACACCCTTTCTGGACGAAATGCCTCCACTATCCCCAGCTTCCCGACGACCTGCGCACAACCCTGGCCGAGGCCGACTTGCTCATGCTCAAAGGTGATGTGAACTATCGACGGCTCCTCTCTGACGCCCATTGGCCGCCGACTGCGCGATTGGAGGCCATCACCAGCTATATGCCGGCCTCCTTTGTCACGTTGCGTACCCTCAAAGCAGAGATCATTGTAGGGCTGGCGCCGGGACAGGCCGAAGCGTTAAGCCGCCGCGACCCCGAGTGGCGCATCAACGGCGATTGGGGCGTCATCCATCTGGTGGAGCAGACGGAGATGCGGCCCGAGCCGCCGGATGGAGATGGCGCCTCGTGATTCGCTTTGAGGGGGTGACCAAACGCTTTGGCGCGCTGACGGCGGTGGATGATCTCACCCTCGAGGTGCCGGCCGGCGAGCTGTTCGGCTTTCTCGGCCCCAACGGCGCCGGCAAAACGACGACGATCCGCATGGCCACCGGCATGTTGCGCCCCACCTCGGGCACCATCCGCATCGCCGGGTACGACGTCTACAAGCAGGGCGAGGCGGCGCGGGGGCTGCTGGGTTATGTGCCCGATCAGCCCTATGTTTATGAAAAGCTCACCGGGCGCGAATTTCTGCGCTTTGTCGCCGATCTCTATCGCGTCGAGCGCACCACGGCCAACCGTCGGGCCGATGAGCTGCTGCACATCATGGACCTGGCCGAATACGCCGAGCAGCTCGTCGAAAGCTACTCCCATGGTATGCGCCAAAAGCTGGTCATCTCCAGCGTGCTCATTCACGAGCCGCAGGTCCTCTTTCTCGACGAGCCCACTACCGCCCTTGACCCGCGCAGCGCCCGGCTGGTCAAAGAGATCCTCCGCGCTCTGTGCGACCGCGGCACCACCGTGTTCATGACCACCCACGTAATGGAGATCGCCGAGCGCATGTGCGACCGCGTGGCCATCACCGACAAGGGGCGCGTGGTAGCGGTGGGCGCGATGGATGACCTGCGACGGCTGCGCGGCCAAGAGTCGTTGGAAAGCATCTTCTTGAGCCTGACCGGCGACGCCGATGCGGGTTCCAACGCGAACACCGATTGGCTGAGTGCGCTGAACGATGGCAGAGGGCAGTGAGCGCGGCGATGAGCGCCCTGGGTACGCTGATCTGGGGGCAATGGCGCATCTGGCGCAACGGCTGGCGTCGCGATAGCCTCTATCGTGGCCAGCGGGTGGGCATGCTCATCGTCATGCCCCTGTTCATGGCCCTACTCTTTGGCGGCACCCTTTACTTTTTGCGCCACAGCGGGCTGCTGGAGATGGCCCAACTGGGTGGCCTCGTGCCCGACGCCTACGAGTCGGCGGCGCGCCTGAGCCTCGAGGCCCTGGCCATCGCCAGCACCGCGACCTTTATCGTCGTCGCGTTGAGCGCCCTGGAACAGGCCTACGAGACCTTTTTCCTGGCCCCCGACCTGCCCCTCTTGCTCTCGGCGCCCATCTCGCGGCGAGCCGTCTTTGGGCATAAATTCGTCGCCAATATGCGTTGGGACGCGGCCATGATCCTGGCCATGGCCCTGCCCATCTGGCTGGCCTTTGGCGTCTGGCACCAGGCTCCGGCATTCTTTTACCTCGTCCTGATCATCGCCTGGGGCCTGCTGCTGATCCTTATCTCGGGCATGGGCACCTTTCTGGCCATGCTGCTGGCGCGATTCATCCCCACCCCACGGCTACGGCAATTTGTCATCAGCTTTACCATGACCGCCGGCCTGCTGTTGGTCATTGGCGTGCAGGGCCTGATTATCGGCCTATGGCGCGGCGAACAGATCGTCGATCTGCTGAGCATTCAGTGGCTCTCGCGCCAAACCTGGTTGCCCTCGGTCTGGCTGACCCGCGCCCTGGAGCCGCTCATGCACGGCGACGGGACTAACGCCTGGCGCTGGCTGCTGCTGTTGGCCGCAGGGGCCAGCCTGGGCTTGGCGGCCTCTTACACAGCAGCCATGCGCACCTATCGCGATGGGTGGTCGCAGGTCCAGGATGCGGGACAGCGCAAGAGGCGTTCCGGGCTCGCCACGGCCTCGCGCCAGTCGGGAGCCTCGTCGCCAGTGTGGAGCATGGTGGCCAAGGATCTGCGCCTCTTTGTCCGCCAGCCGACCCAATGGTATCAGGCCATCCTGGCCACAGTCGTGATCATCATGGTCGTGGTCAACGTGGCCGGGCAGCGACGAGGCCTCCCCGGCGCCTTTATGCTCACCCTGATCATGAGCTATGTGGGCGCCAGCACCTTTGCCATGAACCTGGCGCTGCGCGGCGTGTCCAAGGAGGGTGCCAGTTGGTGGCTCGTACAGATCGCGCCGGTGAGCGACGGGCAGGTGTACTGGAGTAAATTCTTGGCCGCGTTCCTGCCCACGGCGGTCTATGGCAGCCTGGCCCTGCTGGGCATGCAGACCGCGCTGCGCATCCCGGTGCGCGTCCAGCTCCTCTCGCTGCCATTGCTGCTGATCATGACCGTCGGCATGATCGCCGCCGAGCTGGCCGTGGGCATCTGGCGCACCGATTTGCAGCGCGGCGCCCAGACCCGCAACGCCGACCTCGTGGCCGTGTTGGTCTCGCAGTGGCTCGGCTATCTGCTCATCGCCCCCGGGCTGCTTGCGCTGTCGTTGCCGCCGTTGCTGGCCCGGATCGAATCCCCGGACCCGTTGCGCTTTATGGTCATCTTTGCCCTCGGCACCATGGTCCCCGGCAGCTTGTTCTATACCTGGGTGGGATGGCATTACGCGACGGTGAGCCTCCGCGCTCTGCGCCTCTCGCAGGAGCCGGCCTCGCTGCGCGACCTCTTTCGCAGCCGACAGACACAACCCCAATCCGCCGCTCCCCGCAGGGAAGCGCTATGAGCTTACAAACCGTCCCCTTTGTGCTACAATAGCCCCACTGCCCTCGCTGGGCGTGCTGCCAACACCATCCAAACACATGTGGAGGAATCGATGGAACGGAAACTGGCCGACAAGGTTGCCCTCGTCACCGGCGCGGGACGCGGATTGGGGCGCGCCTATGCCCTGCGCCTGGCGCAGCTCGGCGCCCACGTGGTGGTCAACGACCTGAGCTTTGACGTCCACCAGGAGTTTGCCGAAGAGCTTACCGCCGACAGCGTCGCCCAAGAGATCGAGAACCTGGGCGTGCGCAGCCTGGCCATCTCCGCCGATGTCACCGACCGCGCCAAAGTCGACGAGATGATGGGCCAGATCGAGGACGAGTTCGGGCGGCTGGATGTCCTGGTCTGCAACGCCGGCGGCGCGCTCTTTGGCCGCGACAATCCCTGGGCGGCCAGCGCCAGCGAGGAGGCCTATCGCAAGACTCTCGACCTGAACCTGATGGGCACCATCTTTTGCTGCCAGGCCGCGGGCGAGATCATGAAGCGCCAACACTCGGGCAAGATCGTGACCGTCGGCAGCCAGGCCGGGATGAAGTCGGGGGTCAAGGGGGGCAGCGGTCCCTACTCGGTGGCCAAGGCCGGCGTCATCCACTTTACCCGCTTGTTGGCCGGCGAACTCGGCCCCTACAATATCACCGTGAACTGTATGGCCCCGGCCTGGATCCTCTCCTCGCGGGCCATCGCCCAGGGACGCGCCGAGGAGGCCACGCGCAGGGAACTCGAGTCGCAGATCGCCCTTGGGCGCATCGGCATGCCTGAGGACTGCGCCCGGGTGCTCGAGTTCCTGACCACCGACCTCTCCGATTACGTGACCGGGCAGATCATCTCGGTGTGCGGCGGCTATATCCTGTTCTGAGCCAGCGACGCGCAAACCACATCCCGATGCTGGAACATGGAGGAGACCTGATGAAGCGATCTATTGGCGCCAAGACCATCGCCTATCCGACGCCGGTGTACATCGTCGGTACCTACGACGCAGCAGGCCGCCCAAACGCCATGGCCGCCGCCTGGGCCGGCATCTGCTGCTCGCGGCCACCCTGTCTGGCCATGTCGCTGCGCGCCGCCACTTATACCCACGGCAACATCGTCGCCGGGCAATGCTTTACCGTGTCGATCCCCTCGGAGGATCACGTCCGTGAGGCGGATTATCTGGGCATGGCCAGCGGCCGCAACGAGAACAAATTCGAGGTCGCCGGCCTGACGCCGGTGCGCGCCGAGCACGTCGATGCGCCCTATGTGGCCGAGTTCCCCCTGGTGCTCGAGTGCAAGCTGCTGCACACCGTCGAGATCGGCTTGCACACCCAGTTCATCGGCGAGATCCTGGACATCAAGGCCGACGAGCAGGCGCTGGATGAGGCCGGCCATCTGCACATCGAGCGGGTGCGCCCCTTCCTGTTCGCGCCGGGCGACCAGGCCTACTATGGCATCGGGCAGTTCTTGGGCAAGGCCTTTGGCATTGGCCGTGAGGTAGGCGCGAGCCCAGGCGCCCGATAGACACACCTTTTCAGGAGTCAAGATGGAACCGATCAAGATCATCCCCTGTTTGGACATGCGCGACGGTCGCGTGGTCAAGGGCGTGCATTTTACCGACATCCGCGACGCCGGCGATCCGGTGGAGGCGGCCCGCGCCTACGCCGAGGCCGGCGCCGACGAGATCGCCTTCCTCGACATCCTGGCCACGGTGCAGCAGCGCATGCCGCTGCTCGACCTGGTGGCCCAGATCGCCGAGACGATCAAGGTGCCGCTCACCGTCGGCGGCGGCATCCGCTCTCTAGACGACATCCAGGACGCCCTCAACGCCGGGGCCACGTCGGTGTCGATCTCTAGCGCCGCCTATCGCGACCCCGACCTGATCCGCGCCGCCGTGGACCGCTTTGGCGGCGAGTGGATCGTCGTCGCCGTGGACGCCGACGCCAGCGAGCGCATGCCCTCGGGTCGCGAGCTGTATATCGACGGTGGGCGCACCGCCACGGGCAAGGACGCCATCGCGTTCTGCGCCCAGATGGCCGAAACCGGCGTGGGCCGTCTGCTGGTCACCAGCAAAATGGCCGACGGCACCGGCCAGGGATACGACCTCGAGCTGACCCGTGGCGCCGCCGAGGCCAGCGGTCTGCCGATCATCGCCAGTGGGGGCGCCGGCGAGCTGGAGCATTTCCACCAGGCCGTAACTGTGGGCAAGGCCAGCGCTCTCCTCGCCGCCTCGGTGTTCCACTTTGGCACCTTTACCATCCCACAGGTAAAGCAATACCTGCAGGAGCGCGGCATTCCCGTGAACCTATAGGTTCCGGGTGCGCGCCGCCAACACTCCCATCGCCCTCCCGACCCCCGACGCCGACGCGCATCTGCGGCATCTGTCGGGGGTTGTGTGTTAAGAATGATCAGAGCACAAGAGGAGGACAAGATGGATGAGCAGAGGGCTCTTGAGATCACGCGCAGCCTCATCGGGGACCTTTTCGGCGGCCATTTCGACACGGTGAGCGTTCGCTTCTGGGACGGTAGCACACTGCCCGACGAGGATTCCCGCCGGGCGACGATCGTGCTCAACCATCCCGGCGCGCTGCGGGCCATGCTCCTCCCTGGCGACGAGCTCAGCCTCGCCGAATCCTACCTGTACAACGACATTGACATCGAGGGCGATTTGGAAGCCGTTTTTGAC
>SKLG01000537.1 GCA_007123335.1 Anaerolineae bacterium
GGAGGGCGGGGTTCTCGCGGCGGTTGGTGACGTGGGCCTGGTTGGCCGGCGTGCGCCGCACCCGCATCTTGGCCAGGGCCACCATCATCTCCAGGACGTTCATGTGCCGGACGATCTCGCATAGCTTGGCCGCCGTGCAGCCGCCGATGAGGCGCACGATCTCGGCACGGGGCACGTTAATGTCCACCAGCATGCGGGCGATGGTCTCGCTGGGCAGGGTCATCGCCTCCTGCGCCGCCTCGAGGTCGAGGGCGTGATCGGCGATAAAGCGGTCGAGCATGTCCATCTCGGCGCGGGGCACGCCGTCCATCTCGACCACGCGGCCCTCATCGAGGCGCAGGCTGGGCTGGGGGTCGTTGGGGCCGTTGGCGACGATCAAGCCGACCTCGGGCCACTCGTGGACAAAGGCCTCCTGATTGATGGGCCGTTCGTCGAGGTGGGCAAAGCGCTTGGATTGGCGCATGGCTGGTCTCCCGTCAGTTTCTCATCGACATAACATGTTTCGGGAGCGCCACAGGCGCCTGCCCGAAGTCCATTCACGTGGCATTGTAGCATAGGAGGAGGCCACCACCAATACGGTGACAAGCCAATTTGAGAGCCGAGTCGTGCGCATCGAGCACCGATATAGGCCGAGGCGATCCCGGGAATCCCCGGGATCGCCTCGGCGAGAGATCTGGATAGCGCTCGGTGCTACTTGTGCTGGCAATTCACGCCGGTGACCAGCCAATGGCCGTCCACCGCGCGCAGTTCCACCGTCAAGCCGTGCCCCTCAAAGCTGGTGCTCATGGTGACGGTGGCGCTATCGCCATCCACCGTGGCCGTTTGGGCCAGCACCTCGCTGGGCACATCCTGGGCGCAGAGGAAGGGATCGTAGCCGCCGCGATCGAACCCGGCCAGGATCTCGTCCACCTGTGCCACCCACTCGGGCGCCAGGAAGGGCAGGTCGCGATAGAGGCCGTTGGCCAGCGGATTGCGGCGCTCGGCCACCTGCAGGTACAGGTCGTAAAAGGCCTGGGCCGTCTCACGGGCATCCAGCGGGCGATGGTCGCCAGCGCCACAGCGGATATCCACGATCTTCCAGGCGCCCTCGCGCAGCTCCAGAGCTACCTCAAAGCGGTAGGCCATCGGATTGCCCATCCAGAATGTGCTCACCGTCACCGTGGCCTGCTGGCCTCTCACCTGCGCGTCATCGACGGTCAATCGCACCGGGATGTCCTGGGCGCAGAGGAAGGGATCGTAGCCCCCGCCCTGCCCCTTGAAGGAGGCCAAAAGGTCGTCGATCTGGTCCACAAACTCGGGCGCCAGGTCTGGGTTGGTGCGGTAGGCGCCGTCCACCATGGCGTTGCGGAACGTGCCATCTGCTTGATAGCCGACATAGTCGAGATACCAGTCGTAGAAACTCTGAGCCGCCTCTACCGGGCTCGGCGCCCCTGCTGCTGGACCTAACGCCGTCGTCTGGGACAACGTCAGCGCCCCCACCAGAACCACCAGGATCAGCGCTACCACCGTCAGTGCCAAAGTCGTCTTCATCGTACTCTCCTTTTTGCTCTGTCTTGTACACTTGCCGTTATCGAGGCCACCCCAGCGGTGGCCCCTTGCTGGATCGAGAACCCGTGAGATCAGGCGCGACACCGGATGCCCAGCCACAGCCAGCAGACCAGCAGGACCGTCACTGTCAGATAAGGGCTCATGTCGTCTACCTCCCGCGCTCTCTTTCCTATTTCTACTGGCATCATACAAGACAAACTCCCCGGCCACATCGGGCGATCGGGGAGTTTTTGAGGTGTACGATCGACGGATATCGGTATCGGTCACTCGATCAGGTGGTGTTTGAGCGCCAGGGCCACCGCCTCGGTGCGGCTGGCCACGCCCAGCTTGGAGATGACGTTGCTGACGTGGCTCTTGACCGTGGATTCGGTGACAAAGAGTTCGTTGGCGATCTGGGGGTTGCTCATCCCCTGCACGATCAACGCCAGCACCTCCCGCTCCCTGGCGGTGAGGTCATGGCCGGGCGTGGGCGGCGCGGTGGCGGCGCGGATCAGAGCCTGAGTGGCCTCGGGCGCCAGGGTGGGGCGCCCGGCGTGAACCTCGCGGATCGCCTGGGCCAGTTGCACGTGAGAGACGTTCTTGAGCAAATAGCCGGCTGCGCCGGCCTCCAACACCTTTTTCACCAGCTCATCGTCGATAAAGCTGGTGAGAGCCAGCACCTGCACCTGGGGCGAAGCGCGCTTGATGAGGCGCGTCGCCTCGATGCCATCCATGCCCGGCATCATCACGTCCATCAGCACCACGTCGGGGGTGCGCTCGGCGCACATCTGCACCGCTTGCTGGCCGTCGCCGGCCTCGCCGACCAGCTCCAAATCTTGAAAGGCGGAGAGGAACGCGGTCAGGCCGCTGCGCACCACGGCGTGATCATCGACGACCATCACGCGAATGCGGTCTTGATCGGGCATTGTCGGCACCTCCTTTATGGTCATGGATAGGGTTTATAGCTTTTGTGCAGGCCAGACAACGGTGATGCGGGTTCCGCACCCCGGCGTGCTCATCAGATGCAGCTCCGCGCCGATGGCTTCGGCACGCTCGCTCATGATTTTGACGCCCAGGTGGCCCGCTGGAATGCTCTGTGGGTCAAAGCCGCGACCATCGTCCACAATCTCCAGGGTTACGGACGAGTCCGGCTCTACTTTGAGGGTCAACGTGGCTACGCTGGCGCCGGCGTGCTTGGCCATGTTGTTCAGCGCCTCCTGGGCGATGCGGTACAGGGCGATGCGGGCGTCGCGCCGAGCACTTTTGGCCAGGGGCGACATATCCCCCTCGCACGAAAACGCCACCGGCACCCGCGCCCGCGCGGTGACCGCCTCGGCCAGTCGGCTGAGCAGATCGGGCAGTGGCGAGCTGGCCAACGCCTCGGGGCGCAGCTCCAAGAGCAGCATGCGCATCTCGGCCAGGGCGCCCTGGGTGAGCTGTTGCACCTCCTCCAAACGCCGGCGTCCCTCAGCGGGATCGGCGTCCCAGAGCAGGGGCACGATGCCGGCGATGAGGTTAGCGGAAAACAGGGTCTGGGTCACCGAGTCGTGCAGCTCTCCCGCCAGGCGAGTGCGCTCGGCCTGCACCGCCGACTGCTCGGCCTGCTCCACCAGATGGGCGTTCTCCACCGCCACGCCGATCTGTTGCCCCAGGGAACGCAGCAACGCCCACTGCTCGACGCTGAGCGGCGCGCGCGTCGGCGACACTGTTCCTAAGAAGAGGAGTCCCGTTGGCCGTCCTTTGGCGGTGAGGGGCAGCGCCAGGACCGTCTGCCAGCCCGCCCTGACCCATAGCGCGTGTAGGGCATCCTCGGGCGATGATGCAACCGCAGGCGCCGCCATTCGCCGTGGCTCGCCCGACGTCATCGCGTCGGCGATGACGTCATGATCGACGGGCAAGGTCGCGACGGTGTCCATTCCCTCCTCTGACAGGCGGCGCTGAGCGACCAGATGTAGCGTCTGCGACTCGCCCTCCTGGCGCAGATCATAGGCCATTGCACCATCGACGTCGAACCCGACGGCGTCGCTCTTGGCCAGCAACTCATCCAACGCCGTCTCATAGGTCGTCGCCAGGTCCAGCGACTGGCTGAGGGCCTGGGCGATGCGGTTCAACGTCGCCAGCTCTGCTGTGCGCTCGGCCACCTGCTGCTCCAGATTGGCGTATAGCTCGCGGAGTTGCCCCGACATGTCGTTGAAAGCGACGGCCAGGTCGCCAAGCTCGTCGCCAGGAGGCGTCTCAATCCTCTGGTTCAGTTGACCCTGGGCCATGCGTTGCGCGGCGGCGGTGAGCGCGGCGATGGGGCCGATGATGCGGCGCATCCCTAATGTCACCATGAGTGCCGGGATGACCAGCCCCAGCACGAGCAGCGCCAACAACCCCTGGGCATAGCGGCGGCTGTCATGGGTGAGGGCTGCCCAGTTCTCCTCCTCGACCAGCCCCCAGGGCGTGTCGGGCACGGGGGCATAGCTGGCGATGACCACCTCACCGTCGAGACTGTAGGTGCGCATGCTGCCGGTGTTCCCCGCCAGCAGTTCGCCCACCACGGGGCGGTCGGAGATGTCCCAGCCGATGTACTCGCGGCGCCAATAATCGAGCATCCGCCCGCGGCTGTCTACAAGATAGGCGTGGCTGTTGCCGCGCACGGCAAACTTCCACAGGCTGCGATACAGGGCGCTGGGATGGCGGCCTTGGAGTTCGAACATGCCGACGAGCAGGCCCACCAGACGGTGTTGCGCATCATGGATGTGAATCGCCACCGCGATGATCGGGCGGCCATCCGGGCCATCGTACTCGATATCGGAGCAATAGATAGAGGGATGCACGTCGGCCATCAGTCGCTGCACATAGGCGCGATCGGACCAGTCCTGGCCCAGCAGATCGCGACGCGTGCGGCTGGTGGCGTTGACCCGGCCGCTCGCATCGAGGACGACCACGCCACCGTCAAAGTCGCGCAGTTCGCCGATGGCGCTTTGCAGCGCGGTCTCTTGATAGCCGCGCTCCCCGCTCATCAGGTCGCTGGTGGACGCCAGGCGGCCTAACACCGTCACATACTGGGTCATCTCCACGCCCATCTGCCCGGCGAGGAGATGGGTCAGCGTCTCGTTGCGCTCCATCACCAGACGCTCGGTGACCTGCAAGTAAGTATAAAAGGTGTAGACGGCCACCGCGCCGAGAAAGATCATCGTCGGCACAAAGGCCCAGGCCAGGATGCGGGTGCGTAGACTGCCCAGGTGCAGCCGCGGACGCTTGAGACGGAAACGAGGGGAGGCGCCGGCTTTAATGCCGGCGCCGCGCCTCCCTTCTTGCCCGTTGAGTGGGGTCATTAGTCCAGGAACTCCAGCGTCTCGACCATGGCGGCAAACTGCTGCACCGTGGCCTCATTGTCCGTCAGTCGATCGGGAAAGCCCGAGATTGGGTCCTGCAGCATCAGGTGCACGTCGGGGCGACCGGGATGACTGACCGCATAGCGCAGGATAAAGAGCGTGTCGCTGAAGCGATCGATCTCGCGGGCCCCCGGGACGCCGTTGATCACCATCGGCTCGCTCTCGGTGGCGACTGTGTAGGCGTCGCGGAAGGTCTCTGGCGATCCCACCGTAACCTCCAGGCTAAAGGGCGCGATGACCGGTGTGTTGGGGCCTGGAGGGCCGCTGCGGTTATCCATGGCGTCGGCCCACTCTTGCGGCATGAACATCACGTTCAGCACCAGGCTCTCGGGGCCGATGGGTGGCTGGCCGGGCTCGGAGCGGTTCTCGCGATAGGCCCAACCCTCCGGATAGGTGATCTGAAAGCCATATTCCTCGTTGCGGTAGAGCTGTCCGTCGCCCAGATCGACCGTCACGGGCTGCGCCGTCGAACCGTCGCCGACGGCGGGCGTAACGGCGGTGGGCTGCGACGCGGGAGGCGGTCCACCGGCCGTTTCCTCGATCTGCGGTCGAATGTCGGTGATCAGCCAGCGACCGTCGATGAGCTGCAGATCGACAACCAGCTTGTGTCCGGCAAAGCTGGTGGCCACCTCAGCCTGAGCGCGATCCGCCTCTCTGTCGACGTTCAGCACCTCGACACTGTCGGGGATGTCCTGCGCCCAGAGAATGACGTCCACCGCCCCACCCGGCGCCCCAAAGGTGGCCAACGCCTCGTCGATGCGCGCCAGATACTCGGCGGTTAGATAGCCCGTCTCGACCAGCACGCCGTCGCGCAGGGCGTTACGGGCAAGTGGGCCGCTGTTGTAGTCGATGTACCAGCGGTAAAAGGTCTCCACCACGGCGGCGGGGTCCATCCCCGCTGAATCGGCGATGGCCACCGGCGCCGGCGTCAGTGTCGGCAACGGAGCCGGCGTTTCCATCGCGGGCGACACGGGCGCGCACGCGCTCAGGACCAGTAGCACTAAAATGAACAGGATACTCTTGAGCGTATTCATCGGATGATTCTCCCCTCTTTAGATAGTTCTGCGAACGACTCTGCCCTCAGTATAGGGGATCGTTCACGGGATAGCATCGGAAGAAGGTAGGATTTCCAACTCAATCCATAGTATGAATCGGACATCACCCGATCGGCTGTGCATATCACGGTCATCGATGATCCTCTGAGAAGAGCGGGTGAGACACCCGCGCCCCAATGCTCGTGTATCCGCGATGGCCCTCTTAGGGGCGCGGGCCTCCGGCCCGCTCTATGGCGTCGGCGGCGTTGCGCAATGCCGTCACGATCAGCTCGGCCGCGCCCGGAATCGGGTCGCTCAGCACCGGCAAAAAGATCAGCTCGTCGAGCAGCTTTTCCGTCACCGGCAGATCGCCCTCGCGATACCCCGGATAATCGCCGGAGAGCGGCCCGCGACCGTCGCCATACAGGTCAAAGCCATCGGCGTAGAGCGGCAGGCGGTGCAGTAGCTCGTATGGGCAGCGGGTGGCCGGCACACCGGCGCGGTTGATCGCCTCGATCATGGCGTCGCGCGACGGCGCGCCGTCCAACTCTTTAGGGCGATAGCGCACCGGAAAGCCATAGTAGCCGCCGCGCGTCGCGCCCGGTATCGTGGGCACCGGCTCGAGGCCGGGGATGTCGGCCAAGCCCGCCTCTACCGCAGCCACATAGCCACCGCGACGCTCGTTCAGTGCCGGCAGCTTCTTCATCTGCACCATGGCCAGCCCTACGCCCAGCGGGTGAGCGCGGAACTTGAACCCCAGACCCAGCGGCTGGAGGTAACGGTACTTGTCCTGAGCCAGGTCTACGCCGGCGATGCGGTTTACCTGGCCCACCAGGCAGGCGCGGTCAAAGAGCTCGGCGTCGTTAGTGGTCAGGATGCCGGCCTCGCCGGCGCTCATGGCCTTGCTACCCTGCATGCTCCAGCAGGCAGCGTGGCCCATGCTCCCAACCATGCGCCCTTTGTACATCGCGCCATGGGCGTGGGAACAATCCTCGATCACCTTGAC
>SKLG01000218.1 GCA_007123335.1 Anaerolineae bacterium
AGCAAAGTAAAAGCGGCGACATTCACGAGCAGCGTCGCCAGCATCATCGGTGTCAGTCCCCCTCCGGGTTGGGCGATGACTCTTGGGTGCATACCTCGCCACCAGCGGATGGCCATAAAGTTGAGCGGCACGGCGACAAAGGCGATGATACTGTATACGCCAGCCAGCCGCGCTCGACGCGATGGCTCATCTATGGCGTTGCGCAGCGCGAAATAGGCGGCGTAGAGCAGCCACAAGACGGCGCTGGTAGTGAGCCGTGGGTCCCAGGTCCACCATGTCCCCCATATCGGTCTGGCCCAGAACATGCCGGTGACGATTCCTGCGGTGATCAACAAGAGGCCGATCTCCGCCGACGAGGCGGCTAACAGGTCTTGCCGGCTGTCGCCGCTGCGCAGACATAGCACGCTGGCCACAAAGGTTACCAACAGAGCGAGATAGCCTGCCCACGATGCCGCCACGTGAGGATAAAAGATGCGCTGGATATCGCCCATGATCGCTTCTCGTGGCGCGACGAGCAACGCCATGATCAGCGCCGCAGCCATGGCCAGCGCTGCCGCGATGCCCAATAGCGTTGGTACGCTATGCGAGAGACGAGTTGTCGGCTTTGACACGGCGTTTACTCCTCGACAAGATACTCGAACCCCAGATAGCAAACGGTGAGCAGGATGATATCAAAGCCGAGGACGAAATGGAACCAGTGAGCGATCTCTGCCCACGGACGCCCTGCAAATAGGCCGGCGCTGAACTGGGCGGCGGCGAGAAGCATGGGCAAGACGATGGGGAAAAACAACAGCGGCAGCACCATCTCCCGCGCTCGTGCGTGCACGGTCATGGCGGCACAGAGCGTGCCCACGGCGCATAGCCCCACCGTGCCCAACAGGACGATGGGCACGAGCAAAAAGGGAAAGGGCAGGTCATACAATGCGAAAAAGAGGGGCAGCAGTACCGCAGCCGTGACCAGGTTCATGAGCAGGCTGCCCAGGGTCTTGCCCACATAGATCATTCCCCGGTCGCCCGGACACAGTAGCAAGCCGTCCAAACAACCCTCATCCTGTTCGCGGAGAAAGGTGCGGCTGATACCGAGCATGCCGGAGAAGGCCAATGCGCTCCAAAGGATCCCCGGAGCCACTGCCGCTACCTGTGGGGTCTGAAGATCCAGAGTGACCTGAAAGACGAACATCATCAGCAACGCCAACACCCCCGCCGGGGCCAGACTCTCGCGACTACGGAGCTCCATGGCCAGGTCCTTGCGGACTAGGGTCCACGCCTGCCCAAGGAACGATCTCATGGCTGGCTCTGGGTCGGGTTTTCGCGATAGAGGCGCCGAAACGCCTCCATATCCCAGGCGTCACGCGTCATGCGATGTGCCATCACGCCGTCGCTGAGAAAGATTGCCTCTTGAGCCATGTCCAGACCACCATCGAGATCGTGGGTAGTCATGATCACCGTTGGGCGTTGCGTCTCACCCCCCGACAGTAGCCGATCGAGCGCATCCGTTGCCTGTTGATCGAGGCCGGTATAGGGCTCGTCCATCAGCACAAGGCGTGGCTGATGTAACAGTGCCCGGGCGATGGACAGTCGCTGCCGCATGCCTCGCGAAAAGGTGCGTACCCGCTCGTAGCGACGGGAGCCGAGGCCCACGTTCTCTAGCATGGTCGTCACTCGCTCATTCAGGTCCGCGATGCCATACATTCGTCCGTAAAAGGTGAGGTTCTCCTCGGCGGAAAGATCGCCATAGAGCAGCGACTGATGCGATAGAAAGCCGATACGCCGGCGCACAGCGTCAGCTTCATGGGTGATGTCCAGACCATCGATGATTACCTGGCCCGATGTAGGGCGGGTCAATGTAGCAAGAACGCGCAACAGCGTTGTCTTGCCGGCGCCATTGGGCCCCACAATGACCAGGCACTGCCCTGCGCCGACATCGAGATTGATGCTACGCAAGGCACGGCGTGGGCCAAACATCTTGACCAGCTCGCGGATGCGGATCATGGGCTCATCCATGGCGACTCTTCTGTGGCCACAATGCCAGCAAGCCGCCAATGAGCATCAAGGTGCCGCCTATCCATATCCAGATGATGAGCGGATTATGCAGGATACGCAGGTTGGCGATGCTGGCCCCGGCCTCGGGATGCCCTTCGATGCCGGTGAGGATCACATAGAGGTCGCCGTCGAGCCGCGAACGGATCGCCACCCGAGTGACGCGTTGATCGATCTCTGGATAAAGATCCTGGGCGGGCTGCAGGAAGGTCATGCTCCGGCCACCCTGCGTGACAATGATCTCGGCACTCACCCGACGGCGCAAGGGACTGTCATCGATTTGTGCGCCGTGGTAGGTGATGGTGTAAGGTCCTACCCGGGTCGTCTCGCCATGGGCCAGACGTAGCTGTGCCTCGCGCTGATAGACCGAAGAACCGCAGACGCCCACGGCGATGAGCACCATGGATAGGTGCACCAGGTTGCCAGATCGAATCGTGCGGCGCTGCACCCAACGCCCGATGTCCTTTAGCCTGTCCCGCATCCCTTTCTGTTGCTTATCCGAGGCATCAGTATCGATGGACGCCGATCGGGCACTCGGGCTGCTTAGCATCGCCCAGATCAGAGAACTGAGGACAAAGGCGGCGATGCCAAAAGATAGAATGGCGGGAGCCGAACCCAATACGGGTCCCCCCAAGCCGATGAGCTGCAGAATCAGGCTGGTATTAATGCCTATCAGCGCCGGAATCACTATTCGCTGACGTGTTTGCTGCGTTGGTCGCCCGCTCCAAGGTAACCAGACGCACACGCCTATGAATAGCACAATAATCTGAAGCAGAGGCACAACGGTACGGTTGAAAAAATCGGTGCTCAGCCCCACTTGGCGGCGCTGCACGAGTTCTATACCGACGGGCAGCAGCATCCCCACCAGAACAATGGCCCCTGTACCGACCATCAGCAGGCTGGTGCCTATCAGGCCGGCTTCTCGCGATGTCAGGCTGGGTAGCGTCTGATCTTGGCGAGCGTCCAGGAGGGTACGCCGACGCTCCAGCAAATAGGACGTGGCGATCAAGCAAACAGGGATGGCGATTAAAAAGTAGGTGCCAACAGGCGAGCGCGCAAAGGCGTGAACCGACTGGATCACGCCGCTACGGGTGATGAATGTGGCCAGATAACAGAGGACAAAGGTCAGCGCAATGAGCCACACATTCCATCGCTTGAAGGCGCCCCGGCGGCGCTGCATGGCCAGCGAGTGAAGCAACGCCGTGCCCGTGAGCCAGGGGATCAACGACGCGTTCTCTACGGGGTCCCAACCCCAATAGCCGCCCCAACTCAGCTCTAGATAGGCCCACCAGGCGCCCATAATGATGCCAACGCCTAGGAGGAGCCAAGCGAGTAAGGACCAGTAGCGCACGCGACGCAGCCACGTAGCCGAGAGATCGCCCGCAGCCAGGCCGCCGATGGCCAGAGCAAAGGGCACTGCATAGGCCGCATACCCCACCAGGACCGCGGGGGGGTGCATCACCATCCATATATTCTGCAGCAAGGGGTTCAATCCGCGCCCTTGGAGGGGTGCCATCGGGAAACGGGCAAAGGGGTTGGAGGCTACAACGAGTACCAGCGCCAAAAAGCCCTGGGCCAGCGCGGCTGTGGCCACCGTGTAAGGGATAAAGGGGGCATCCCAGTTTCGTCGGCGTGCCCCCACCAAGGCGGTCATGAGGCACGCGAACCACAGCCAGAGAAGCAGCGAGCCTTCCTGACCGGCCCAGAGAGCCGACACCGTGTAGGCCAGCGGCAGATGGGTATTGGTGTGGGCATAGACATAACGCAAGGTGAAATCGCGGCGCAGCAGCGCGACCAGAAGCATGGCCATGCTTACCGAGCTACTGATGAACGACACCAGGATGCCAGTTCTAGCTCCCCGACCAAAGGCAGACGACTTGTGTGTGCCGGCCAGAATGGCGACGGCCATCGTATAAAGCGACACGAGCAAGGTGACGATCATGGCCCAAAAGCCGGCTTCCGTCATCGGTTACGGAGCCTCATACTTCGAGGGGCATTGCAGCAACAGCCGGTTCGCCTCAAAGACGCCTTGATCAGTATACCTGCCCTCAAGGACGACCGAAGCTCCATCGCGCAGCATGTCAGGCCGAGGTCCGTGGTGGATAACCGAGAGGATACGAGCGTCAACACCATCGGCATCGACGACGTCAAAGGATAGCACATTGTCCTTGGTATTCCAGGCGATGGTGTCACCCAAAGCCTCCCCGGCGACCCTCACGGGGCGGGTCGAGGGACCCTGCTCCATGACCTCTGCCACCGTCACATAGTAGGCCGTGGCGCCACGAGCTGCCGTCACAACCAGATAGATCACTGCCAAGCTGACGACCAGCATGCCGATGAGCAGCTTGGATTTTCTTCTTGTTGCCTTTATCATCATAATTCCTTACCTTGTTGGTTCAGTTTACCTATCTAGACTGCCCGAGTCAAATCACCTGCAAAGTGCCCCTCTGCCTTGCTGAAGGGTCCACAATGCGCTATCATCTGCCCCACATTCGAGCCACAATCATGCGAGCAGGGGAGGTGAGGAATGGCAGCATTGCGGGTTGGCATCATCGGCTGCGGTCGGCTGCGACGTACAGAGGGGGCCACTGGCTTCGGGATGGCTCACGCTCATGCCAGAGGGTATGAAGCGTCCGCAGATGCCGATATCGTCGCGCTGGCGGATATCAACCTGGAGAACGCTCGGGCATTCCAGCAGGAACACGCCGTACCCGATCTGGAGCAGCGGCTTTATACCGATTACCACGAGATGCTGGCCCAAGAAGCGCTCGATATGGTCAGCATCACCACGTGGCCTCATCTACACGCCGAGATGGTCATCGCCGCGGCCGAGGCGGGGGTGCGGGCCATCCACTGCGAAAAGCCGATGGCGCCCACTTTTGGCGAGGCCAAACGCATGACTCAGGTCTGCGCGGAGCGTGGGGTGCAGCTCACCTTCAATCATCAGCGGCGATTCGGGACGCCCTTTCGGCGCGCCAGGGAGCTGCTGCGTGATGGCGCCATCGGCGAGCTGCTGCGTATCGAGGCGCATTGCAGCAATATGTACGACTGGGGCACCCATTGGTTCGATATGATGTTCTTTTACAACGACGAGACTCCGGTCGAGTGGGTCATCGGTCAGATCGACTCTCGCGATGGCCAGCGGATCTTTGGCGTGCCGGTGGAGGGTCAGGGGATCAGCCACTTTCGCTACCAGAACGGCGTCTATGGGCTGTTGATCACCGGGAGCAAAACGGCGCTCGAGGCGTCGAATCGGTTGGTTGGGACAGAGGGCATCATCGAGGTGGGACACAGCGCCGAGGTGCCGTTGAGGCTGTGGAACGCCGATACGGCGGGCTGGCAGGCGGTGGACACCGGCGCCGGATTGCATGGCGACGATTATGTGCGGATGGCCGTGCTCGACGCCATCGACGCGCTACAGACGGGCCGCGAGCCCGAGCTGTCGGCGCGCAAGGCATTGCAGGCCACCGAGCTCATCTTTGCCACCTACGAGTCGAGCAGACGCCGTGGGCGAGTGGACCTGCCGCTGGACGTGGAGGATTCGCCCTTTTTGGCGATGCTTACGGCGGGCGACATGATCGGCAACTATGAGGAGGCGGTTTTCTAGGCTTGCGCCGGCGATAGGATAGAGCCGGCTCTGCAGCAGCCGGCTCACCAGAGCCCCATCGCGTTCGCCGTCTACTGATCGCTGACGGTCATCTCGATGGAGCCAGTCGCCGATTCGCCGGGATTCAGGATGATCAGATGGGCGGCCTCTTGCTCTCCGCGAGCGTCAAGGTTGTGCGCATCGGTGGAGCAGGATTGGTTTTCGATGCAGAAATAGGGTTGACCCGGCGGCGTATAGACGACACAATGGGTAAAGATGTCGCTGGCCCTTAGCGTAACCTTTTCGCCGATCTCATCATAGTATATGACCTGCGGATGCTCAGGGTCGGCGCCCCAGTAGACGTCGTCGAGGTCCAGATCTTGGAGGCTGGTCGGCTGGTTTAGATTCGCGGGGGCGTCATCGAGGTCCAGCAGGCGTCCCGTAGGGATGAGGTTCTCGGCCTCCATCCACTTTTGGGCCGGAACCTGGATACGCACGCTGTCGCGCGAGCCAATGATGGGAAAGTAGGGGTGTATCGCCAGCCCAAAGGGCAGGCGCGATGTGGGATCGTCGTTGTGCACCGCAAAGGCGAGGCGGATACTTCTTGGGCGCAGTCGATAGGTCAGCTCTAGCGTGTTGGCGATGGGAAAGCGCTCATAAAGGGCGTTTCCAGGCTCGAAAACCACGCGAGCTGTCACAGAGATGCCCTGATCGGTGATCTGGGGCTTGTCGACCTTCCAGGATACATCGCGCACCAGCCCATGGATGAAATGATCGCCATTGTTGGCAGGAAAGGTGAACGTGCGTTGGTCAAAGGTAAAGGTTCCGTTACGCACTCGATTGGGCGTTGGGTAGAGGATCGGCGTGCCTAGCAACGTGGGCCCCTCAGGGGTTTCGCCAACGCCATAGAGATAGTCGATCTGATCCACCTTGAGCCCCAACAGGTTGCAGCCTATATCGGGCACAAAAGATGCTGTCGTGCGCTGGCCGGTTTGTTGCTCAGTGCCGTCCACGACGCTCAGATGGTGGATCTCCCAATTGGTCTCAGGGTGTTGGCTACAGCAAAAAGCGGTTTTGACCATGCCGTGTTCTCCTTCCATGTGCTCTCAATCTAGACTCTCCTGAGACAAGGAGCGCTGTGATTAGGGCACGATTTCGTTAACGGACGCCAGCATGCCTATTATACATGCTGGTCTAACAAACGGGAATTGCGTTCGGCGAAAGGGGTAGTATGCGCATCACGGGTTTGGAGACGGTCGTCGTGCAGGTGAACCAGCGCGGCGATTGGGTGTTTGTGCTGGTGCACACCGATGAGGGGATCA
>SKLG01000140.1 GCA_007123335.1 Anaerolineae bacterium
GCGCGATAGCCAGCCCCAACCCGATGCCGCCATGCTCGCGACGCAAAGAGTCCTCAATCTGATAAAAGCGCCCAAAGATCTGCTCCATCTCCTCTTCGGGAATGCCGATACCCGTGTCCTCTACACCGAGGACGACTCGTCCCCTCTCTTGGTGGATCAAGATCGTCACCGTGCCCCCCAAGGGGGTGAACTTGATGGCGTTGGAGAGCAGATTGCTGAGAATCAGGCGCACCACTTGTTCATCGGCCCGGGCAACGATCAATTCATCAGGGATCTCGGTGCGCAGATCAATCCCCTCTTGATGGGCCATCGGCGCAAACTCTTGCACCACGTCGGATACAGTGGCGGCAATGGCCACGTCGGAGAGACGCACCTGCGCCTCTCCGGTGTCAATGCGGCGCAAGCTGACCATCTCGTCGATGATGGCTTTGAGCTGCATCGCCGAGGTGCGAACCTGCTCCAGATGATCGCGGATGGGGCCGCTGGCCTCGGCCTCTGAAAGCGTTGCATAGGCAAGGAGCACAGCCAGTGGCGTGCGCAACTCGTGGGAGGCGATGCTGATGAACTCGCTCTTGAGATGGTCGAGTTCAGCCAGGCGGCGATAGGCGTCCTGGCTCTCTTGAAAGAGCCGCGCATTCTCAAGAGCTACAGCAGCCTGGCCAGCCAACACGCTTAGAAACTCTACATCGCCTTCGGTAAAAGGCGACGCCTCTTCCCTACGCGAGACGTTAAGCACGCCCAGAGCACGATCTTGATGGATCAGTGGCAGGGAGATGGCGCTATGTACCCCACTCTGATGCGAGACCGAGGCGAAACGGGGATCGTCGTTCAGATCGCCTTGCAGCACCAGTGGCTCACGATGGGTCAGCACATGCCCGGCGATACCCTCATCGGCGCGCTGATGGGTTTCGACAATGACCTCCGGGGCAAGTCCTTCGGCAGCGCGAATGGTCAGCTTTCCCTGGGCATCCAGCAACATGAGTGATGCGCTATCGGCGCGCATTTCCTCGCGGGCGATGCGCACCACGTGGCGAGGGATAGCCTGTAGATCGGGGGTGCTCATCAACAGCCGACTGAGATCGAACAGCGGAAGCAGCGTCTGCAGGCGCACATTCTCGTGCTCCAGTTGCCGCGTGTGTAGTGCTCTGACAATGGCATCTACCAGCTCGCCCGGGCGAAAGGGCTTGAGCACAAACTCGGAGACTCCCTCCTTGAGCGCCTGGAGGGCCGACTCGAGTGTGCCATAGCCGGTCATGACCACGACCACGAGATCAGGGTGATCACGCCTGATTTCATGGGTGACCTGCAGGCCATCCATGTCAGGCATACGCAGATCCGTGACCAACAAATCCAGCGCGTCCGGACTCAGATGCCGGGCGACTTCTATTGCCTCAAAGCCCGTCCGCGCCTCGACGACGTCATAGTTGGCCTGACGCAGCGCATCCACGCAGATGCGTCGAATGGCCTCTTCATCGTCCACCAGCAGAATGGTTGCTTTGGACATCAATTTGCTCCGCACGCCGGCCCAATAAGCCGTGAGGGTGGCTAGAGGGTGTCGCTGCTCACCAAGTAGCCGCGCCGCAGAATGTTGCGCAGATACCTGGGCTCGCCCGGCGTGGGCTCGATCTTGTCGCGAACATTCTTGATGTGTACCCGAACCAGATCAGGCATGCCGGTGCCGGGTGGATAGCCCCATACATTCTGCAGCAGTTCGTCGGCCGAAAAGACGCGATCGGGATAGCTCATCAAGAACTGCATCATCTCAAACTCGACAGGGGTCAGCAGCTCGGTCACCAAAGGAGTGCTGATCTCAAAGGTGCGCGTATTGAGAGACAACGCGCCCACGCGAATCTCTTCGTTCGATCCAGACACCCCCGTCTGCTGACTGCGGCGCAGCACGGCCTTGATGCGCAGCTCCAGCTCGCGCAGATCAAAGGGTTTGGTGAGATAATCGTCGGCACCGGCCGTATAGCCCTCGATCTTGTCGCTGATCTCGGCCTTGGCCGTCAAGAAAACGATGGGGATGTCGGCCAATTCCATGCTGGCGCGCAGGTGTCGGCATACATCAATGCCGCTCATTCCAGGCATAACAATATCCAACACTATCACAGCGGGATGCTGCCGACGCGCTATCTCGATGGCGTCAGCTCCGCGATACGCAACCAGAACATCGAAACCGCAGCGTCGAAGAGTGCGCTCTATGGCCTCCGCCACATCCACATCGTCGTCGACTACCAGGATCGTATCTGCCATAGCTAGACTCCTCCGCTGTACGCGCGAGCCCACCCCTTTTTCTCGCAACGAAGGGCATTATAGCGTGCCCGGGGCGTGAGGACAACTGGGCCAGTCCTCATGCATTCCCGCTCCACATCTGTGCCAGCCCCTGTCGAACACACGCCCCTCGGATAAATCACGGCTTCTATCCTTTGCCAGATGGTAGAGCGCGATCTGTATCGGATGACAATACGCACTCGCCGGCTCCGCCCGATCGGATTGCCTGATCGGCCATTCTATGGCACGATACTCATAGTAGTTGTCTCTTACGGTATGCTCTCAATCTGCCACCAGAGTGATCGAACATCGAACGCGCATCTTCCTCAAAGCATCCCAGAGGCGACATACGCCTGTATATGTTGGCAGAAGCCTGGCTGATTCGCTCGTTTGTACGCAAAAGGAGACCTTGATGCAAGACATGGTGTATACCCTCGGCGTTTGGAAGGTCAAGCCCGGCCAAGAAGCAGCGTTTATCGCCGCATGGAAGGCGCTCGCTGAAATCTTTGGCAAGCTTGAACACCCACCGGGCACCGGCACGCTGATTCAAAGCGTATCGGACCCAGCGCTCTTTTATTCGTTCGGCCCCTGGAAGCGCATGGAGGACATCCAGGCGATGCGCAATGACCCACAAGCGCAGGCCGGCATTCAGCGGGTCATAGATCTATGCACAGAGGCCACGCCCGGCACGTTTCGCCTGGTAGCGGAGGTACCCGCTAGTTCCGAGCGAGCGTGCTGATCCAGATTGGCCGTTGAGAGGAGCGCTCAACGGCAAGTTGACTCAGGGTGCGGCGATCCGCGCAATCGGATCATCCTTGATCCACACGGGATTCCAGCAGTCGCTGTCCACATCCACCAACTGGCGCAAATCCGACCCATCGGCGTTCATGATCCAAATCTGGTTGCGGCCTGTACGGTTGCTATGAAAGACGATGCGGCTTCCATCGGGTGAAAAGCTCGGGTGCTTGTCGGATTGCCAGCCGTCGTCATGGGTAAGCTTGACCGTGTGCGGCGTGCTGCGCGACCAACCCGGGATCTCGACGACAAAGATATCGTCATCGCCTTCCTGGTTGGACGAATAGGCGATGAATCGGCTGTCGGGCGACCAGGCCATGTCAAAGGCTACCCCTCTACCCACAAAGGTCACTTGCTGATGCTCCCCACCATCAGTCGGCGCGAGAAAAAGATTGAGACCGCGAGAGGTTCTTTTCTGATAGACGATGTAGCGGCCATCTGGTGACGTGCGTTCTCGGCTCAAGGACAATTCGTACGCCCACAGATCGGGCATGTAGGATAGGTTGGAGCCGTCCGGATCCACCAGCAAAATGCGCCCCCGACCGATCGAGCCGCCAAGCAAGTACGAGCGAAAGGCGATCTTGCCAACCAAGCTACTTGGCATGCGTTCGAGCGTGGGGGTCGGCGTGTTGGTGGGCCTGAGCACGCTGTACAGCGTCTCCCGATCCGTTAGCAGCACGTAGAGTGGTCTGGGCGTGGCAGTAGGTCTGGGGGTAGCCGTAGGCCTGGGTGTAGCGGTGACCCAACCTTCTGGCAGAGGCGTGGGCGTGCCCGTGGTGAACGCCCTGGCCTCCGCCATGAGTTGTACGATGGTGGCCGTTAGCGCATTGCCCGGCGTTGGGGTGCTGGTCACCACAAAGGGCCTGGGAGTGAAGGTCATGGTGACTATACGATACGACATCCCCTCCTCCTGAGCTCGTCGGGTCAGCTCCCCTTGCAACACCACGAGGCGTGTCGCCGCCTCTAACACATCGCGGGGTGTTGGCGCCGGCGTGACGCGCCAGATCGCACGCTGTAGCGTTTCCGTGATCTGGGGAGTCAGGGTTAGCGCTGGCGAAGGCGTTGCTCCGGTCACGTCGGATGCTCTGCCAGGCATTATCAAGGCGGGAAGGAGCAAGAAAAGACAAGCGAGGATGAACAAAACGGCAAGAGAGGCTTGATTGCGAGACATGATGAACTCCTGCTCTGTGGATTACCCACCACAAAGGGCTCGTGTCGGCGCTACACCACTCCTATCCTCGTGTGGAGCATGCCCACGTCCGGGAGGCTCATGGACCGTAGCCACACTCCGCACTGCATGGTTGCCCAACTCATGCGCTGCACCCACGAGTCGTAACCATGCCTACATACTCTCGCGGATGCTTGTGACGCCGTGCGCCATCGCACGGTGGATCACAAAGCGGTCCCGCAGCCGGGACCGATGGGATCGTATACCATCATCAAGTCGTTGTCAACCATCCGTTTGGGCGCCGTGGTATTCTCGTATGGTGGCATGAATCAGGTTGCATGCTTTACCCGGCATCGTAGTGGGGCTATACTTGGTTTGAGCCTGTGTGTGGATGTGCTGGACGTTGGTGATAGTCTATAGAAGATGAAAGGAATGTCCATGGATGAGATTGTGAGGCAGGTGGCGGAAAGAGCCGGCGTCTCGGAGGATGTGGCCCGCAAGGCTGTCGAGGTTGTGGTAACGGTGCTCAAGGAGCGGCTTCCGGCGCCATTGGCCGGGCAGATTGATGCGGCGCTCTCGGGCTCTGGTGGCACCGACGCTGGCGGTCTGGCAAAAGGGCTCGGCGGAATGCTTGGCAAACGGTAGCAGGGATAGTAGAAAGCGCTTCCGCGAATCGTCACCTCCTGACACGCTTGCGTGTACTCCCAGGCGATCCGGGCGCCGTATACGGTCTCCGGATCGCTTGGGTTATGCCATTCCCCTTTCTGCTCCACGCCTCTTGGGCACCTTACGCCAGCCAGCATGACGCATCATCGTATGGGTTTGACACATTAAGTATACAGTGTATACTAATGCCAAGATTCCCCATGGTCATAGGGAGCCACATATGCCTCGTCCGCGTCGATCGCCAGAAGAGATCGCCCAGATGCGCGAGCGAATGCTTGACGCCGCCCTCAAGCTGTTGCGCGAGGGCGGTCCACAGGCCATCTCGATTCGCGCCCTGGCCGAGCGCCTCGGTGTCTCACACATGGTGTTCTACACTTATTTTGATAGCCGTGCCGAGTTGCTGCGCGCGCTCTCGCACCGTCAGCGCGAGCGAGTGGGCCAACGTCGGGCGCAGATGCTCGAACGGGCGCGGCAGGGCGATGTGGTGCAGGTCGTGCGCGATGCTCTGGCTCACTATGCCCATATCTCGGGGCATGTGCCGCGTATCTATGAGCTGTTGTTGGTGCACTGCGTCGAGTCATCGCCGGAGGGATTCACCAAGCCCACCGAGATCCTCGCCCACGATCTGGAGCACCTTCAAACGCTGATAGAGCTGGGCATGTCGCGTGGCGTCTTTGTGTCTCGCGATCCCCGACTGGCCGCCAAGGTCGTCTTTGCCATCGTCAACGGACCCTTGATCCTGATCCATAGTGGGCGTCTCACTGACGAGGCAGACGCAGGACGCGGGCGTGACGAATTGATCCAAGAATCCCTGTCCGCCGCCATGGCCTATGTGATCGGCCCACAGACCGCCGAGAACACGGCGGACCATACGGAGTAGCCTATGCCATCACTACGTCGACTCTTATGTTTTCTGCGCCCTTATCGACGTGCCGCCTTGGTCGCCGTGTTGCTGCTCGTGGGCGTTGCCGCCGCCGATCTGGCTATCCCCCGTCTGGTGCAACGCATCATCGACGTCGGCGTGGCGAACCAAGATCTACGCGCCATCGCCACTACGTCGCTACTGATGATGGCCCTAAGCCTGACCAGCGCCACCATGGCGATCATTAATACCGTGCTGGCCGTGCGCGCGGCCCAATCCTACGGGGCCGATCTGCGTGACGCCCTGTTTCGCCACGTGCAGTCGCTCTCCTTCGCCGATTTGGATCGCCTGGAGACGGGCAAGCTTTTGATCCGGCTGACCAGCGACATTACCCAAGTGCAGATGGTGGTGTTGCTCTCGCTGCGCCTATTGGTGCGCGGCCCGCTGATGATCGTCGGCAGCGTGATCTTTATGGTGCTCACCAGCCCGCGTCTGGCCGCCTGGATGCTGCTTATCCTGCCGCTGACGGCCAGCATCATCACCCTATTCGCCCTCAAGGTGCCGGCGCTGTTCCGCCGCGTGCAGCAGCGCCTCGACCGGTTGAACCAGGTTCTACAGGAGAACCTGGCCGGTGTGCGCGTGGTCAAGGCCTTTGTGCGCGGCGGCCATGAGAGCGCCCGCTTTGACACCGCCAACGTTGACTTGATGCAACAGAGCATCTACACGATGCGCATCCTGTCGCTGCTTATCCCCACCATGTCGCTCGTGCTGAATCTGGGCACCGTCCTGGTCGTGTGGCTCGGCGGGCTCGACGTGCAGGTCGGCGACATGACGGTGGGCCGGATCGTGGCGTTTGTGAACTATTTGCTGAGCACCATGTTCCCCTTGATGATGATGGGGATGATGGTCAACCAGATCTTTGCCGCCGAGGCGTCATCGGAGCGGATCATCGAGGTGTTTGACACCGAGCCCGCCGTCCAGGAGCGCCCCGACGCCAGGCCATGGGATGGACGGGTCCAGGAGCATGCCCCTTCGCCGGCGTCGATACGGCTGGAGAACGGGCCGCTTGTCGCGAACACAAGCAACCTCGCCGGCCGGGTGGCCTTCGAGGATGTGAGCTTTCGCTACGACGGTGATGATGGCGACCCGAACGAAATAGGGGCGCGGGCCTCTGGCCCGCTAC
>SKLG01000051.1 GCA_007123335.1 Anaerolineae bacterium
TGTTGACCAGGATGTCCAGGCCGCCCCATGCATCTACGACCTGGGCGACCATGGCATTCACCCGGGCCGAATCGCCGACATCGCAGGAGATGGCCAGCGCACGGCGCCCCATGGCCACGATAGTCTCGGCGACCGCCTCGGCCTTGGTATCCTGGATGTCGGCGATGGCCACATCGGCGCCCTCGTTGGCCAGAGCGAGCGCGATGGCCTTGCCGATGCCTGCGGCGCCCCCTGTCACGATGGCAAGCTTATCTTCCAGTTTCATGACTTGTCTCCTCTGCTACGTCTTTGCCTCTGGGCAGATCGGATAGCCCACAATATCATCGGTGCGTTCGTCCGATCAGCGCCGTCTCTTTCGCCAGATCAGCGTCCCCGTGCCTACGATACCCAAAAGCGGCAACAGATAGACTATCGCGATCAAGGGGAAGGACCATACCTGGTTGATGCGTCCCGATGTGGTTGCATAGTACTGGGGTATGTGCGGAAAGCCATCTTCTCCTTTGGGTTGGGCCGAGGCATATTCCACTACCGTATGCCATACCTTTAGCTCTCTTCCATCGGCATGATATACGACAAGATCATCAAGATTATCTAGCGATACAGCCTCGCCATGAGCATTTTTAGGCACTATTTTTAGATAAGGGAGGATTTCCCCCACCATAGGAAGAAAAGAGACGATATATCTATCTGTTACCAAATGATACAGTTTTTCATCGCCTCTTTGCAGAGGAATGTAGGATACATCTTGCCCATCAGGTTGTGCTTCTTCACCGGTATAGAGCTCGGCTCTGGTGACTGCCCTGGCGATGGGAATCGGCTGATCTATAAAGGGTACGGTAAAGAGGATGGCATTGGTTGGGTTATAATCGTAGCGAAGCCCAGAGTACTGCAAGAAGAATGTATCCCCCATGAGTTCCCCGAGGATGACGGACACTTCTAGCATGCGTCTCAGCTCTTCCCCGGTCAGATAGACAGAAACGATGGGATAGCCCGCATAGGCGTCGCGACCATGGCCCAGACCGATGGTCGTGATGATATCATAAAAAGACACATGATCCGCAGAATGCGGCATAGTGCCTCGGATGATGCTTCCGCGAATGTTCCCGTTGGCCTGAACAGCGACGTCAACCCGTTTGCCCAGCACTTGCTGGCTGTTCAACCGCATGGCATCGACGATAAAGTTGCCGACCTGGGACTCTTGGAGCGGTGGGTAGTTGGGCAAATCGAATCGTGAACGCGCTATCGTTTCCCCCATGCTCTCGAATCTGCCGGCGCTCATTTCTTGCAAGAGATCGTCTAGTATCTCTTTGTACTCGTCTATCAGAAGCGAAATCGTGGGGTGTGGAGAAATACTGCCGTCAATAGGCCTCAAGAAAGGATGATTCCTATCGTGGTTAGCAACCCTCAGGTTCTTGGTTTCGCGATCATAGGCCAACTCCAAATGTCCCAAGTACCTGCCGCCGGAGCCTGCTTGAACGATGATGGTGTTGCTTTCCAGGATCGGCTCATAGAGGGCGGTATGACAGTGGCCTCCTATGATGATATCTATGCCAGCGACCTCTCGCGCCAGTTCCCTGTCTTCGTCAATGCCAGAATGGGTGATGGCGACAATAATCGTGGCTCCTTCTTCTTGGAGCGTGCTTACCATGTCTTGGGCAGTCTGATGTTGGTCCAAGAAGCGGATCTCGCCGGTTTCTTGGGCGAGGGATCTGGCTTCCTTACCCAGCAATCCAAAAGCGCCCACCACAAGACCGTTGTCCAGCTTCAAGATGGCGGTGTCGCGCAAGAGGCCTCGTTCGGCCAGTGGGTGCCCCTCTGGCGGACGAGTGTTGGAGGCCAGCACGGCGGTCTTTTCATGGGCCTCGGGGTATCCTGCTGCCAGGAGATAGTCGGTCAACACTTTAGGGCCATAGTCGTACTCGTGGTTTCCGATGATTACAGCGTCATAGCCCATGGCTTGCATGAGCGAGAGTTCGGCTCCATAGCCTGCCGGAGCCAGCCAGCCGAAAGCGGTCCCTCCCAGGAAATCTCCGGCGTTAAAGAGGAGAACCGGCTCGCTCTCCCTGGCTTTTTGAGCGCGAATATCCTCAATGACGGTAGCCAACCGAGCAAAACCGCCCACGGTAGGATCCTCAGGGTTCTGAGGATCATGGTCAACGGCCGGTGTGTGGGGGATTAGCGCCGAGTGCTCGTCGTTAGTGTGTAGGATGGTGAAACGAATCTCCCCAGACGGACTCGCTGCCTGGCTCACTCCGTTCGATGCGGCTAGGGAGGTGGTAACAATCAGCGATATCGTGATCAAAGCGCGGAGCACGACCCTGGGATAGATACGAAAAGAGTAGTCGTGCCTGTTGGATGTCATACCATGATTCTCCTCACAGCCGATATATGAGCGCAAGACATGCGTCAGCCAGGATCTGCCAACTCGTGAGCATTGTACTTTGGCAGCTTCTGGTGTCAATACAGCCGTGTTGGATCCATGGGCAAACGGCGGCTGGAGGAGCCTGACTCGTGAGCAGACGGCCAGGCGCTCGCCGCTGCTCAGCAGTGTCGGGTATGGAGTACAAAGCCAGAACAGGCGCGCTACTTTACCGGCACATCCCAGTAGACCAAAGCTGAGCGCATCGACGGAGGCCACACATAATGGTCGTCACTCCAGGTCAGCCGCTCGGCCAAGAGATCTTGCAGAAACGCATCGTAGGTGCTGTCAGCGCCGAGACCCAGCTTGCGTTTGGTTTCCAAGAACGCATCTTCCAGAGTTGGGCTGGTCCACGCTCCCCACTCGCCGGTGTTCTCCATCAGGACATTGGGGTAAATGCCCATCTGCAGGAGAACGTTGTAGGCGATGACAAAGTTGGGGCTGTCGTGAGGCTGGCCCCAAATCCTCTGTGCGGCGATGGACATGACGCCATCCTTGAGCGGAGCGCGCATCAGTAGACAACAGCGTCGCCGCGTCACCTCCATCAAGCGCTCGACAAAGCAAGGCAAGTCGGCGGTGCCGTACATGGCATGCGCACAAAGCGTCACATCATGAGGCTTCACATCTGCATCTGGCCAAGCGGCGTGGACCACCGAGACGTTCTGTAATCCGGCCGCGTCTATATTCTCTCGCAGGATCTCCAGCATCGCCGGCGAGGGATCGACGGCGGTGACGTGCTGGGCCTTGCGTGCCATGTGTAGCGTCCAGGCGCCTGTACCGGCTCCTACGTCCAAGAAGGTGGTCCCCCCATCCACCTGATCCAGCAAAAAGTCTCTGCTGGAATCGGGCTGTGTCCAACGCTGCATCACTTTTTGGTGAAAGCCGCGCGCGCGTTCTTTCCAGGCGTCTCCCCCTGATTTACCCTCGCCGCGATAGCGATCCTCTCGCACCTCCACCAATTGCCGCCACAAGGCAGCCCAGTCAGTTATCTGTTCCATGCCAATCTCATCTCCTTACAAAGGGGGTCAAAAGGGCTCATGGGTCAACACCAGGGGACGATCTTGCACCCGGATCACCTGCACCGGCACATCATACGTGGCGCTGAGCTGCTCGCTGGTCATGACCTCGTCCACGGGTCCGTGGGCGATGACACGTCCCTGACGCATCAGCAGCACATCGGTAGCGATCGCCGTTGCCGCGTTGGGATCATGGGTCGTCAAGACGATGGTTCGCCCCTCTTGTCTCAGAGAGCGCAACACGCGGAGCACCCGCCGGGCGTTACCCAGATCCAGGTGCGAGGTGGGCTCATCCAGCAACATCACCTGTGGGGTCTGTGTCAGCGCCCGCGCCACGGTTGCCAACTGCTTCTCTCCGCCGCTGAGCCCCGGCACCGCTCGAGGGGCCAGGTTGGCAATGCCGACGCTCTCGAGCGCGGCCCACGCAACTTGGCGATCCTCCTCCCGTGGCAGGGCCAGCAGGCTCAAATAGGGCGTCCGCCCCAGCAGGGCATATTCGAGCACGCTGAGTTCAAAGGTGACATGCTCATCCTGTGGCACGAGCCCCATCGTTTGGCTCAACTCTCGGCGGCTATAGCGCTGCTGGTCTCTACCGGCCAAACGGATCTGTCCTCCCTCTGGCTCTAGCAGCCCCAAGAGTACGTGCATCAGCGTGCTCTTCCCCGAGCCATTGGGACCCAAGATGGCGGTGATACTCCCAAGAGGGATCTCGGCACTCACCTTGTCTAGCGCCAGCGGGGCGTCTGGCGTATAGCGGAATGACACGTCACGGATCTCGATCGCATTGCGGATCATCGACGCATTCCTGCCCGATCGCGCATCATCAGCGCCATAAAGATGGCCGCGCCCAATAAGGATGTCAGGATGCCCAGGGGTATCTCACCGGTCAATGCCGCGCGGGCCACATTATCGCAAGCGAGCACAAAGAGCCCCCCGATCAGCATCGCCCCGGGGAGTGCACGTTGCGCATCGGCGCCCACCCAGCGGCGGGCGATGTGCGGCACAATGAGTCCTACCCAGCCGATCAACCCCGTCTTGGAGACTACCGCTGCTGTGGCGGCCACGGCCGCCAGTAAGAGCACCATCCGCTCTCCGCCGGCCGATACGCCCAGGGAATGGGCGGTTTCATCGCGCATAGAGAGGAGGTTCAGCCGCCAGCGCAGCAGAAAAATGAGCAGCAACGAAGGCAGCACCACCGGCGCGATCTGCAACACGTCGCGCCAGGTCAGGCTCCATAATCCCCCAAGCAGCCAAAAGGTGATATCAGGAAGCTGTCGAAGGGGATCTGCGGCATACTTGAGCAGACTAGTGCCTGAGGAGTAGAGAGCTGAGACGGCGATCCCCGCTAACACCAACCTCAGTACCCAGTCGCCATAGCGGATACGGGTGCCAAGCAGATAAGAGCTGGCCAAGCCCAGGGAACCAAAGGCCGCCGCACTGATCTGGATGACCCATGGTCGCCCGCCAAGAGCCACGATGGCCAGTGATGCCCCAAATGACGCCCCCGCCGAGACGCCCAAGAAGCCGGAATCCACCAGGGGGTTGCGAAACACCATCTGGAAGGACATTCCCGATGCCCCCAACACCATCCCCACCATGACAGCGCCCAGGATGCGCGGAAGGCGCAGGTTGAGCACCAAACGCTGAGCCAAAGGGTCTTGTTGTATGACGGAGAGGGACGTCCAGTAGGGACGCGGATAGCGCCCGATGAACAAGGAGAGCATGAGCAGCACGAGCACGCCACCCATCAGGAACACCAGTCGTCTGCGCGACTGGTGTTCCTGAACTGAGAGTCCTTGCATCCTATTGGACATCCATGACCACGCGCGGGATGATGTCCTGCTCAATGGCGGCCGCATCCATGCCGTATAGATCCCCAAACCACGCGCGCACCTCGGCGTCCATATCGACATCGGCAAACAGGTCAGGGTGGATCCGCGTGGCAAGCCACTGGACCCCCAGGATCCATCGAGGCTCGGGCTGGTCCCAGCCAAAGATATCCTGAGGGAAGGCATAGAGCTGCCCGCTCTGCACGGCCTTGAGCGCCGACCAGTTTGCATCCGCCTTGAGTTGATCGATAATCTCTTGCGGATCCAGTCTAAAGTGTACCACCACAAAGATCTTGTCCGCGTTCCACTGGGCGATCTGTTCGATATTGGTGATCGTCCAGCCATCGGTGGGGGCGGCGGCACTCAGCCAGATGGGGTCCCCTCCGGCGCGCTGTATCTGCGCGGTCTGCATCCATGCAGCCGCAGGCACCTGCACCGCTATCTCCCCACCGCGCTCGCTGTAGCTTACCAACAGCACCGAGGGCTTGTCGGCATCCTTTACCTCGGCCAAAGTCGCGTCGATGGACTCGAGTCGCGAGCGATAAAAAGCCGCGATCTCGTCGGCACGAGCCTGGTTGCCCAGTACCGCGCCGATGTTGGCAAGGTCCTCGAAAAAGGCATCCATCGTCTCCAGGTCCACATAAAGCACCGGAATGCCCAGCACCGCGAGCCCAGAGGCGGTGGCATCCTCGGTGACGCTCTTCATGATCACCAGATCAGGCGCCATGGCGGCGATCTGTTCCACGTTGGGGTTCGCAGCCAGCGTGGGAATCTCGCTAAAGGCGGGGTCAACCACGGGCAAAAAGTCGCTAGGCGTGGCTGCGCGGGACTCGGCGCCCACCAATCGCTGCCGCCCCTCATCGAACATGTAGAGAATATGCAGCGACATGTGCGGGCCACGCCCCACGACCATGATGCGCTGCGGTAGCTCCGTCAGGGTAATGGAGCGGCCCGCCGCATCTACGATCTCCAGCGGCTCAGCCAACGGTGCGACCTCGGGAACCGTTTTTGGCTCCACCTCCGCTATCGGCTCGGCGACGCGAATCTCGATCACATCCTTAACCGATGCATTTCTGGGCAAGGTAGGGATGACGGCGTTGAGTTTGCCATCCTCTGTGTATACGAGTGCAGCGGCCTCGTCGACATCGGCTACGGGGACGTTGGCGGAGTAGCCATCGCTGGCCGTCAGTATGACCACCTCGGAATCCAATCCGGCAGCCTCCAAAAGCGCCAACAGGCCCACGCCCTGGCTGCCGTCATCCGTA
The DNA here is from genome assembly GCA_007123335.1 of Anaerolineae bacterium. GTDB lineage: Bacteria > Chloroflexota > Anaerolineae > UBA1429 > UBA1429 > SKLG01. The sequence goes on from SKLG01000051.1 coordinate 6,530, forward strand.
GTGACTTGATCCAGCGCCTGTAGTTCGGCGAGGGTAAAGGATCTGTCGGATACAATAAGTACAGGAGCGGTGTCGGGCTCGGCCACCGCTTCCTGTTCGGGGGTAGCGGTAGCCGGTTCAGTCGGGCTGGCAGCAGGTTCGGGTGTGGTGGCAGCCGGTTCGGTCGGGCTGGCGGCGGGTTCGGGAGGAGGAGCTGTCGGAGGTTGGCAAGCAGTCAAGGCTACGGCAAGCAAGAGAAGCGCCAAGACCAGACGGACACTACGGGATACCATTCTCATTCTCCTTACTATGCTCAGTAACGGGTGCGCACTGCCAGAAAGGAGATGAGCAACAAGACAGGCCAGCGCCCCCCAAAGGACATGGGCGCTCCCCTATCGTGCTGCGCGGCCTTTCCTTTCCAAACACGGGAGGTGCCGGCGTTTCCCCCGGCGCCCTCAAGGCGCATCTTTGCAGATGCACCTTTCGGCGGCAGGCCATGCCATAGGTTTAGGCTCAGCCGCTCGAAAAGGTGCGCTTAAGCGAATCATGGGAACTATACTCACATAGCCCCATCCCGTCAAAGGTTGTCGTGGTCGGATGTCCGGCTCTAGCCGGTTCATCCTTGGATGACTTGACAGCCATGCCTGAGCTGATATAATCCCGCTCAATTGAATAGACGTTTCTCCGACCCAGACGCACCTACGGATCTCTATCTATGGGGCGCTGGGCGCTGGGGCGCGCACGACCGCGAACGCGGGCGCCCCAAAGGGTATGGCGGGAAACGGCCATGCCTGCCGTGTTTGCGAAGGAGGAAGCCAAGCGAGAGTTCGCGTTGTCGGGCTGGCGCTTCCTTTGCCATGGGCGGGAGGCGTCAGCCCTTTTCTGTTTGTAGGAGATGCAGCTTGGAAAATCATGCGCTCAACGATGTGGAAGCGGTCATTCTGGCCGCCGGCCTCTCTAGTCGCTGTCCAGAGTACAAGCTGGCTCTGCCCCTGGGCGAGCGCAGCGTGATCGAGCGAACCGTGGAGGGATTGTCCCCGTTCGTCGACCGGGTGATCGTCGTCGTGGGATGGCGGGAGGAAACCGTGCGGGCGCTGCTCGCAGCGAGCGCCAAGGTCGCTTTTGTTGCCACTCGCGGGTATGAGGAAGATATGTTTGGCTCGGTGCGAGCCGGTGCATCCGCCGTGCGTGCCGCGCGTTTCTTCCTGCAACCAGCGGACATGCCCCTCGTCGACGCAGCCGTGTACTCACGATTGCTGGCGACCGAGGCGGATGTTGCGATCCCAACGTACCAAGGCCGCAAAGGACACCCAGTATTGATGCGTCGAGAGGTGGTCGATGATATCCTCGGCGCTCCGTCCGGTGCCACCCTGCGCGACGTGCTATCAGCGCGAGGCTTCGCACTGGTAGCTGTCGAGGATGAAGGCATCCTGCTGGATATCGATACCATGGCGGACTATGACGACATCCTTGCCCGCTTTGTGGCCCGTCGGTCATCGTAGCGCACTATGCTCCCTGTCATGGGGCAGTGAGCGGACACGTAGCAACCATCGCCACACAGGTTGAGGAGGTAGAGATCGATGAATTTTTCCTATGGCTATCGCGCTCCGGACACCATCGCGGAGGCCGTTCGGCTTTTGCAGGAAGGCGGAAGCGGCGCACGTCCCCTCGCCGGGGGTACCGATCTGCTGGTGCAATTGCGCCATGGCATCCGCCAGGCGGATCTGCTCGTGGATCTCAAACGCATACCCGAGCTATCGGCCGTGCGCTATGATCCGGCGGATGGGCTGACCCTCGGCGCCGCCGTGCCCTGCGCCGACGTGGCCGACCACCCCGACATCCGCGCCCATTATCCTGCGTTGGTCGACGGCGCGGGCATCATCGGCGGCTCGGCCATCCGTCAGCGGGCCACCGTGGGCGGCAACCTGTGCAACGCGTCGCCCAGCGGCGACGCCATCCCCCCGCTGATCGTGCTCGGCGCAGAAGCCGAGATCGCCGGACCGAACGGGTCGTGCCGTGTGCCGGTGTCCTCCTTTTGTGTGGGACCCGGATTGCATCTGCTCGATCAGGGCGAGATGTTGGTGGCTTTGCACCTTCCCATTCCGAGCCCTCGCTCCGGGTCCTGCTATCTGCGCTTTACGCCACGGGGCGAGATGGATATCGCCGTCGTGGGCGCCGCCGCCTGGCTCCAGTTGGACGAGAGCCTGTCGTACATTGAGGATGCCCGTATCGCCCTCAGCGCGGTGGCGCCGGTGCCCCTCGTGGCAGAGACGGCAGCAACATGGCTGATCGGCCGACCGGCTGACAGCGAGTCCTTTGCTCAGGCCGGCAGATTGGCCCAAGAGACCGCACGGCCCATCGGCGACGTGCGCGGCACCCTCCCCCAGCGGCTTCATCTCGTAGGCGTCATGACCCGCCGTGCCCTGCAGGGCGCTCTGCGGCGCGCAAAAGGAGAGACGATCGATGGCTGACAAGGTCCACGTAACCACCCTCTTGAATGGCGAATCCGTCGAGTTCCTCTGTGCGCCATCGCAGACGCTGCTCGAATGCCTGCGGGACATCCTGGGGCTGACCGGCGCCAAGAACGGCTGCAACGACGGCAACTGTGGCGCATGCAGCGTGTTGCTCGATGGCCGCCTGGCGAACTCTTGCCTGGTCCTGGGCGCCGAGGCCGACGGGCGCACCGTGATCACTATTGAGGGTCTGGCCGACTGGGCCGGGCTGCATCCCATCCAGCAGAGTTTTGTGGAGGAGGACGGTTTGCAGTGCGGCTGTTGCACGCCGGGCATGATCATCGCTGCCAAGGCCTTGTTGGACCGCGAACCGAACCCGAGCGACGGACGGATCCGTGAGTGGATGGCGGGCAACCTCTGTCGCTGCACGGGCTATGAGACAATTACCCGCGCGGTGCGCCGCGCCGCCGCACACCTCAACGGAGAAGGAGCCGAGGGATGATCACTAAAACCGCGGAACACACCGTCATCGGCACCCGACCGCCCCGCGCCGACGCCTTTGAGAAGGTGGTGGGCAAGGCGGTGTTCGGCCCTGATGTAAACCTGCCCCGCATGGCCTACGGGCGCATCCTGCGCAGCCCCCACGCCCATGCCCGCATCGTGCGCATCGATCCGACGCGGGCCGAGGCGCTGGATGGCGTCTATGCCGTGGCCACCGCCGCCGACCTGCCCGAGGCTGCCGACCGCACCGAGCGCGTCGGCGAGGGCAACGTGAACTACAAGTACATGCGCGACAACACCTTTGCCGGCGACAAGGTTCTCTACCACGGGCATCCCATCGCGGCGGTGGCCGCGCGTACGCTACAGATCGCCGAGCAGGCTCTTGAGCTGATCGACGTGGAATACGAGCTGCTCGATCCGGTGCTCGACGTGCGCCAGGCCATGGCTGCCGATGCCCCGCTCCTTCATGAGGGGATGCACACCCGCTCTCTGGCCGGGACGGCGGACACGCCCAGCAACGTCGCCAGCCAGTTCCAGTTCCTGCAGGGCGACCCGGAGCAGGGCTTTGCCCAGGCGGACGTCGTGGTCGAGCGCGCCTTTGAGACGGCCATGGTGCACCAGGGCTACATCGAGCCCCACGCCGCCACGGCGGCATGGGATGCCGACGGCACACTCACGGTGTATACCACCACCCAGGGCGCGTTCGACATCCGCAGCCAGGTGCACGAGCTGCTGGGCTATCCTCTGTCCAAGATCATCGTCGTGCCCACCGAGGTGGGCGGGGCGTTCGGCGGCAAGAATGTCGGCTATGTCGAGGTGCCAGCGGCTGTACTGGCGCGCAAATCGGGGCGGCCTGTGCGTGTGGTGATGACCCGCGAGGAGGTGTTTCTCGCCTCGGGCCCCAGCTCTGGCACCTGGATGCGCGTCAAGATGGGCGCGACCCGTGAGGGCCGCATCACCGCCGCCGAGGTGGAACTGTGCTACGAGGCCGGCGCCTACCCCGGATCGCCGGTGGGCGCCGGTGCCAACTGCATCCTGGCTGGCTATGACATCCCCAACGCCCGTCTCGACGGCTATGACGTGGTGGTGAACAAACCCCGCGTCGGCGCCTACCGCGCGCCGGGGGCCACCCAATCCACCTTTGCCGGTGAGGCCGTCATCGACGAGCTGGCGGAAAAGCTGGGGCTGGATCCGGTAGAGTTCCGCCTGCGCAATATCGCCACCAATGGGATGCCGCGGCTGAATGGCGGATTCCATGAGCATATCGCCGCCCGTGAAGTGATGGAGGCGGTGCGCGACCATCCTCACTACAACGCCCCGCTGGAGCGAGGCACAGGCATCCTCCGACGCGGCCGTGGTGTGGGCCTGGCGTATTGGGGCAACTGGGGCGCGCGCTCCAGCGTCACCCTGGAGGTGAACGCCGATGGCACCGTGTCGATGCTGATGGGCTCGGTGGACATCACCGGGACCCGTACCAGCATCGCCATGCAGGCAGCCGAGACGCTGGGCCTGTCCCTGGCGCACATCAACCCGGCGATGGGCAACACACAGACCTCTGGCTATTCCGACGCCAGCGGCGGCAGTCGCACGACGATGGCCACAGGCGTAGCGGCGGTCAAGGCGGCGGAGGAGGTCATCGCCAAGATGCATGAGCGAGCCGCCGCAATCTGGGTTTGTGAGCCGGAGCAGGTCGCCTATACTAATATAGGCCCTGACGCTGGCACCTTCACATGCTCTAGAAACGATGAAACGATGACCTTTGCCGAGGTAGCGGCCAAGCTGGGCGGGACGGGCGGCGCGCTGCGGGGTCAGGGCGACGTAAACGTGCGTCGATGGGGCGGTGCCTTTGGCGCCAACATTGCCGATGTGGAGGTGGATATCGAGACCGGCAGCGTGCGCCTCTTGCGATTTACCGCGGTGCAGAACGTCGGCAAGGCCATCCGTCCTGGGCAAGTTGAGGGCCAGTTGCGCGGCGGAGCCACCCAGGGCATTGGCTGGGGACTGTACGAGGGCTATGCCTACGACGGGCAAGGCCACATGCTCAACGCCAACTTTCTCGACTACAAGCTGCCCACGGCGCTGGATGTGCCCGCCATCGAGACCGAGATCCTCGAGATCCCCTGGCCGGAGCATCCCTTTGGCGTGCGCGGCGTGGGCGAGACGCCCATCGTCGGGCCGCCGGCGGCCATCGCCAATGCGGTGTATGATGCCATCGGGGTGAGACAAGGCTTCCTGCCCATGACCCCGGCGCGCATCCTGGAAAGCATGGGGATCATCTAGCATATGGCTAACGTATCGGTTCCCTCGCTGATGCGCGATCTCACCGGCGGTGAGGCCTCGGTAGACGGTAGCGGCGCCACCGTCGCCGAGGTGCTCCACGACCTGGAAGCGCGCTACCCTGGCTTTGCGCAGCGGCTTCTGGTGGGTGACGATCTCGATCCTGCCCTGGTTGTGGTGGTGGACGACCGTCCGGCGCCCCTGGGCCTGAGCACGCGGGTGCGGGTGGACAGCCGCATTCGCTTTCTTCCCGCCGTGGGCGGGGGATGAAAGGATACGGCTGTGGATGACATTTTTGAGCAAATCCCCCACGTGCGCGAGCATGGCGGGGAGGCGGTGCTGATCACCGTGGTGGAGCGCGAGGGTTCGGCGCCAGCGCAGCCTGGAACCAAGATGCTGGTCTACCCCGACGGACGCTCCGTAGGCACGGTAGGCGGCGGCGCCCTGGAGAAGATAGCCCGTCGGCGGGCGATCGAGTTGCTGCGAGAGCGCCGTTCGACGTTGGTGCGCTATGTGCTGGGCGACGACGAAGTGTTGATGTCTGGCGAAGAGCCCACCGGCATGATCTGCGGCGGGCGCGCGGCGCTCTTTTTCGATTATATCGGCCACGGCGCCCAACTCATCATCTATGGCGGCGGCCACGTGGGCCAGGCATTGTTGCGCCATGCGCAGTCACTGGGCTTTTACGTCACCGTCGTCGATCACCGGCCGGAACTGGCTGCATCCCTGGAGGGCGCGGGGCGCGTGATCATCGGTGATTACGTCACCGCCCTGGACGAGCAGCCGGCGCCGCCCGGCGGCTACTACCTCGTGGCCACGCCCTCACACAGCTTTGACTATGCCGTGCTCAAGCGGGTGATGCTCTCTGACTGGCAGCCCGCCTACGTCGGCGTGATCGGCTCCAAGGCCAAGGCGCTGGCGAACGCCCAGCGGCTGGCCCAAGAGGTGTCGGACGTGAATTGGGACGTCCTCTACTGCCCTGTCGGTCTGGACATTGGCGGCCCTAGCCCCGACGAGATCGCCATCTCGATCCTGGCCGAGATCCAGGCCTTGCGCCACGACAAGACCGGGCACAGGCATATGCGCCTGAACATGCCCGAGGCCCTAACGACTGAGTAGCTCTCAAGGCGCCGCTACGGCGCATTGACCAAACCATACGGAGATTAGGAGGATAGCGATCATGTCCACAGATTCCGCCTACCGCGTCCGCGCCGTGCACTGCGACCATCGCGCCGAGGATGAAGAGGTCTATGAGGCGCTCAAACGCGCTACCGATCCCTTGACCCGCTCCTGGGCAAAGATAGAGGCGGCGCAGCGCATTACGATCAAGTTCAACCAGGCCTTTGTGCCGGAGCGGCTCGTATACCTGGAGGGCAACCTGCAGGAATTGGTCGATTTCAAGACGGCCCGCGCCACATTGAGGTTGATCCGTGAGCACAACCCCAACGCCGAGATCATCTGCACCGAGATCGCGGGCGACCCTCGTAACCGTGAGAGGCCCGTTGAGGACTATATCACCCTGATGCCCGTCCTCAAAGAGTATGATGCGACCTTTGTCGATGGCAACGTGCCGCCACTCAAGACCTACTCGGTGCCCGGTGGCGGGCTGATGTTCCAGCAATACTTGCTCCCCGAGTGCGTGGTGGATACAGACGCCTTTGTCTCGATGCAAAAGATCAAGAGCCACGCCTTTATGGGCGTCACCCTGTGCATGAAGAACCTCTTTGGCCTGCCGCCCACAGAGCCCTATGGCCGCTCGCGCACCTATTTTCACCACATCATCCGCCTGTCCTATGTGCTCGTGGATCTGGCGCGGACCATCAACCCCACGCTGAACATCCTCGATGGGCTTGTCGGGCAATCGGGCCGCGAGTGGGGCGGACAGGGCCGCATCTGCGATACCCTCATTGCCGGCGACCAGGTGATCGCCACCGACGCCTGCGGCACGCACCTGATGGGCTTTGATCCCTTGATCGACTGGCCCCACCAGCCCTTTGTGCGCGATCGCAGCTCGATCCTCATCGCCCACGATAACGGCTTTGGCACCGCCGAGCTTTCAGAGATCGACTTTGCATCCGAGGTCGAGGCGCCGGTGGCATCCTTCCGCACCGAAGAGACCGACCCGTTCGAGACGGTGCTGGCCTGGCGGCGCTCCACCTGCGAGCAGGCGCTGTACTATCGCGACCATCAGAAGCGGTTCATCGATCAATATGCCGGGCAGTATATCCTCCTGCAGGACAATGAGGTGCGCTGGCACGATACCCAGAGCGACCTGGTCCATAGCCGTCGCGACCTGGCCGGCCCGAACAAGCTCTCGGCCATGTGGTTCAAGTACGTGGACCCCGACGAGGCCGAGGGCGAGCATTTCGAGGTCTATGAGGACAACCTGGCCCGATTGCGCGCCATGTCGGCGTTGGGGATGACGCCATCAGGAGAGTAGATGAAGCTTGATTCGCGTCTATTGAGTCCCAAGAGCGTGGCTATCTATCGCCGCCCCGTCTCACCTACTCCCTCGGCGGCCGAGTTCCAAGCCGCCGCAGAGGAGGCGCTGGCCGTCATGCAATTAGAGTTAGAGGGCGAGCCGGTAGTGCTCAAGCCCAACGTCACGGCGGGCGAGCATTTTGATCCAGAGACGGGGATCACCACCCACCCGGCCTTTGTGGGCGGGATGGTGCGCTATCTGCGCGTCCACGGCGCCGCGCCGAACGAGATCCATATCGTAGAAGACCCGCACAATCAGGACGACGAGAGCCCGCCCACTTGGGAGCGCAGCGGCTATCCCGAGATGGCCGAGGCTGTCGGGGCCAAGCTCTCCGCCCCAACCCGCGAGACGATCGTGCGCAAGAGCGTGCTCCATCCTCTCGCGCACGACTCGCGCCTGGTGAGCAGCCTGGCCGTCGAGCCGGGCACCATCTATATCAACGTGCCCAAACTCAAAACGCACAACCTCGCCATCACTACGCTCTGCATGAAGAACCAGCAGGGGGTGGTCTATGTGCTGGAGCGCCACTATTGCGCTCAGGCCATGAAAGAGATGGACCTCCAGGGTATCGACACCGACCGCCCCCGCGAGGAGTGGCTGGACGAGGAGCTGCACGAGCGCTGGCAGGAGGGGCTAGCCCGTCGCCTGGCCGACCTCGCTACCATCGCCGTGCCGCACCTCAATGTGATCGAGGGCGTGGTGGGGCGCGACGGCACCGGCTTTAACCGGGGCACCAACTACCCCCTGGGGTTGGTGGTGGCCGGGGTGAACATGGTGGCGGTGGATAGCGTGGCCAGCTATCTGATGGGCTTTGACCCGCAGAAGCTGATCTACCTGCGCGTGGCCGCCGAGGCGGGGTTGGGGATTCACGATCCGACACAGCTCGATATCTACACCAGCGAGAGCGGCGAACTCGTCCCCTGCGACGACCTGGATCGCTGGCGGGCCAACCCGCCGTTCGGCGTCATACGGGGCGTGCGTCCGGATGCGTTCGATCCCCATCGTTATCGGCTGTCGCCTTGATGCGGGCGACGCCGACGTGCCCATAAGGAGGTTCCTATGGCATTGCCCACTACCATGATGGCCGCCGTCATGCCCAAAGCGCACGAGATCGAGATGCGGACCGTGCCCGTGCCCACATTGGCCCCGGCGGACGTGCTCCTTCGCGTCCACGCCTGCGGCATCTGTGGCACCGATCTGCACATCCTGCATGGCGAGTCGCGCGGCGTCGCGTTCCCCATCATCGCCGGGCACGAGCTGGCCGGCGAGGTCGTAGCCGTCGGCGCCCAAGCCGATGATGTGCCCCTCGGTGCCCGCGTCGTGGCCGAGGGACGAGCGGGCACCGGCTTTAGCCGCGATGGCGCCTATGCCGAGTATGTCTCGGTGCCCAAGGAGATGCTGCACTATCTGGCGCCCCATGTCGATATGATCGAGGCGGCGCTCATCGACCCCCTGGCCTGCGCCGTGAACGTCATCAACCAGGCTGACTTTGCCAGCACCGACCGGGTCGCCGTCATCGGCCAGGGATCGAGCGGCCTGTGCATGCTGCAAGCGGCGCGAGTCATGGTCGGTTGCGAGTTGGCAGCCATCGATCACCACGACGAGAACCTGGCCCTGTCGCGCCAATTCGGGGCTGCGCTGACCATCAACCCCAAGACCGCCGACGCCCTGGCGGCCATCATGGACTGGACGCAGAATGAGGGCCTCGATGGCGTCATGGAGGCGACGGGCCGGGAGAGCGCGGTCAATCTGGCCCTAAAGCTGGTGCGCCGAGGGGGTCGCATCGTGATCTATGGGGTCTTTAGCCAGCCGGTGACCCTCGATCTGGACACGCTCATGTACCGTCAGCTACAGATGGTGGGCGCCTGTGGCAGCCCCGGCACCTATGCCAAGGCGGTACAGCTTTTAAGCGAGGGCAAGGTCGACCTGCGTTCCATTGTTGGCCGGATCATGCCCCTCAGCCAGTTGCCTGAAGCGATCGAACTCTTGGAGCAGCGCCAGGTGTTCAAGGTGGTCATCGTGCCCGATCCGCTGCTGTGATCGCCAACGACAAGAGCTGACCAGCACATCACCGCATTGAGGCAGATAGCCTCAGGGCAAGACCTCACCATCAAGGGAGCGAGAGAGCATGCCAGAACTGCCGATACGTAGATTGGGCCGCACCGAGATACGCGCCAGCGCCTTGGGCCTGGGCTGCGCGCCCTTTGGCCAGCCACATCACACGGACCAGGACGCCATCGAGGGGGTGCGTAGAGCCATAGAGCTGGGCATCAACTTTTTGGACACCTCTCCCCTCTACGGAGAGAGCGAGCGTCGCGTGGGCCTCGCCCTTGAGGGCGGCTACAGAGAGCAGATCTACCTCCAGACCAAGACGGGAACGCACCCTTTGCGTCGCGGGGACTATACCGCCGAGGGCACACGCTGGAGTGTGGAGAACAGCCTGCAACTGCTCAAGACCGACTATTTGGATGCGGTGCTCATCCACGATCCTGAGGATATCGAGGTGCCGTTGGCGCCAGGTCACGCGCTGGACGAGCTGTTGCGGATGAAGGAGGAGAGGATCGTGCGGCACATCGGGCTGGGCTGCCGCCCCCACGAGTTTCACCGGCGGGCCATCGAGACGGGCCAGATCGAGATCGTGCTGACCTTTCTGGACTATACGCTCCTCGATCAGTCGGCGGCCAAGACGGTGCTGCCCGTGGCCAAGCAGTGGGACGTGGGGGTCATCCTCGCCAGCATCCTTGGGCTGAGCGGCACCTTGACGGGCAGAGAGCCTGTAGACCATCCTCGCGCCCACGCCATGTGGAGTTGGTGCCAGGAGCACGGCGTGGACATTCGCCATCTGGCGATCCAGTTCGTCCTGGCCACGCCCATCGATGGCATCGTCATGCCCGGCCCCGGCACCAAGGAGCACGTCAAGGACGTGTATCGTTTCGCGACGACGGAGGTCGACCCCGAGGTGTGGCGCGCCTTCAAGGCACAGTTTGGCGTTGGCCTGGCCTGACGCGACCATCGCCTGCTCACCCAGCCATCGCATGAGAGGGCATGATGTCAGCGAAGAAGGTACTTATTACCGGCGTATACGGTCTGATCGCCGGCGCCATCTACAAGCACCTATGCGCTCAACCCGAGATCTATGAGGCTTATGGTCTGGCGCGCCGTCGCCAGCCCTCGGCGCGCGTTGCCCCAGACAAGCGCATCGATATCCCCGAGGATAGGTTCGTGCAGTCCGACTTGTCCAATCTAGGCCAGGTGACCAGGGCGGTGCAGGGCATGGACGTGGTCGTGCATATGGCCGCCGAACCCGATCCGTGGGCAGAATGGGAAAAGATCTTGGCCAGCAACATCATCGGCGCCTACCACGTGTTCGAGGCTTGCCGCCTGGCCGGCGTGAAGCGGGTCGTCTATGCCAGTTCGGTGATGGTGTCGTGGGGGTATCGCGACATAGAGCCCTATAAAGCCATTACGGAGACGCGCTATGACGATATCACGGCGCCGGTGCCCATCGTGACCCACGAATGGCCGACGCGCCCCTGCGACCTCTATGCCAGCAGCAAGGTGTTCGGCGAAGCACTGGCGCATACCTACGCCCAACAGCATGGATTGTCGTGTCTCTGCCTGCGCATCGGTTCCGTCGTCGCCGAGGATCGTCCGATCAGCTCCGATCTGCTGGCCGTGTGGTGCAGCCAGCGGGATATCGTGCAACTCGCCGAGTGCTGCATCCAGGCGCCCGATAGCCTGCGCCATGGTGTGTTCTACGGTGTGTCGGACAACCGCTGGCGCTGGGTGGATATCGAGCACGCTCGGCAGGTCCTGGGCTACGAGCCGCAGGATCGTGGTGAGGACCGTTTCCGCCCTGAAGACGGCGAAGGGGGCGCGGCATGATACCTCTACGAGATCACCGCGAGCCGGTCCGCACTTGCCACAGGCTTGTGCGTCGGGTTGGTGCCGCGTGTCGATTGATGTCCTGAAACCGCTGAACCTGTTTGACAGCAGCCCATGTGCATGTACACTGTGCTGTGTCCGAGAGGATGCTCCGTGGTCCAAGCCCGGCGATCTTGGTCCAGTTCCTTATCCTGAGAAGAGCGTTTCATGAGATAAAGGAGTCAGGATCATGAAGATCAGTGCGCGCAATACGCTCAAGGGCGTCGTCAAGAAGATCGTCCCGGGTGCCGTCAATAGTGAGGTCATCATCGAGTTACCTGGCGGCATCGAGATCGTGTCGGTCATCACCAAGAGCTCCGTCGAGCGGCTTGGTCTGGAGGAAGGCAAGGAGGCCTGGGCCGTTGTCAAGGCTTCCAACGTGATGATCGCCATCGAATAGAGTCTGTATAACCGCATAGCCCGTTCTCCGACTCACATGGCCTAAGGCCGGGGGTATCCCCTGTTATGGCGTGTGAGCGCAGCGCCTCAGAGCGGCGCGTCACGGTATGGTGGGAAACGACCATGCCCCCCGTGTTTGGAAAGGAGGACTGGCCGAGGTCGTTTGGCGACCACGGCTACCACGGCGCATATGAGTGCCGGCGTCTCTTTTTCCTTGCGGGGAGAGACGCCGGTTTTTTTGTTGCATGCCACCGATGTACGCGGGCGTCTCCCTGCAGGGAGATTGAGAGAAACTGCGATCGAGTATGCGCTGTAGTTCGCGAGCTGCGGCCCGCACTCTCGGATCACGCGTATCAAGGCACCACCCATCGCGTCTGTCTTGGCGACGAGGAACGCAGAGGAGAAGATACCATCAACGAGATTCTACGCGGCTTCTGGCAAGCCATCGCCCTGATCGGCAGCGGCGATCCCGTCTTGCGTGATATCGTGGGCCTCACGTTTCACGTCTCCGGCGTGGCTTTGGCTATCAGCGCCATAATCGGCATCCCGTTGGGCGCACTGCTGGGGTTGACGCGCTTTGTGGGGCGGCGGCTGCTCATCTCGTTGCTCTATACGGGCATGGGTTTCCCGCCGGTGGTGGTGGGCCTCTTTGTCTACCTGATGCTTTCGCGGAGTGGGCCGCTGGGCTCCATGGGGGTGCCGTGGATACCCGCTCTCTTTACCCCCGCCGCGATGATCGTGGCCCAGACGGTGATCTCCTTCCCCTTGGTGGCCGGCTTTACCATGGCTGCCGTCATGGGCGTAGATCCCATGCTGCGCCAGCAGGTGCGTGCCCTGGGCGCCACGCCGTTGCAGGCGGCCACCGCTGTTCTGGTTGAGGCGCGCATCGGGGTGGTGGTCTCGATGATCGCCGGGTTCGGCAGCATCATCTCCGAAGTGGGGGCGGTGATGCTCGTCGGCGGGAATATTGAGGGACGCACGCGTGTACTCACTACCGCCGTCGTGCTAGAGACGCGCAAGGGCGATTTCGACCTGGCCATGGCGTTGGGCATCGTTCTGTTGGCGCTGGCCTTTTTGGTCAACCTGGCCATGCTGACGCTACAGGGGAGGTCCTTCGACGAATGAGTGGGACTCTACTGCCTTCCATGTATGAGCTACACGGCGTGGTCAAGAGCTATGAGAGACGCACCGTGCTCCGCATCGCCGAGTTGGACGTCCTGCGCGGCGAGGTGTTGGCGCTGGTCGGGCCAAGCGGCGTCGGCAAGAGCACGCTGCTGCGCCTGCTGAACTTTTTAGAGGCGCCGAATGAGGGCACACTGCGCTTTCAAGGCCGCGCTGTCGGTCCCGATGGCGCCATGCCCCTGGCGCTGCGGCGCAGGGTGACGACGGTGTTCCAGCGTCCCATCCTACTCAACCGCACCGTGCGCACCAACGTGGCCTTTGGTCTTGATCTGCGGCGGGGATGGCGCCCATGGAGCGCCAATGGGCGAGATGATCGTGTGGCTGAGGCCCTGGAGCGCGTCGGCTTGAATAGTCTGGAGCGCCAGCGCGCGCGCACCCTCTCGGGCGGCGAGGCGCAGCGGGTGGCGCTGGCTCGGGCGATGGTGCTGGAGCCTGACGTCCTGCTGCTCGACGAGCCGACGGCCAACCTCGACCCCTACAACGTGAGTCTTATTGAGGATATCATCCGGTCGCTGAACCAGGAGAAGCACACCACGGTGGTGTTGGTGACACACAATATCTTTCAAGCTCGTCGCCTCGCCGACCGTGTCGGCTTGTTGCTAGACGGATCCCTTGTCGAGCTGGCCGAGAGCGAGGCCTTTTTCGATCGTCCGCGCGATGAGCGCACGCGGGCCTTTGTGCGCGGCGATATGGTCTACTGAATCGCCCAGAACTGTCGTATGTTCTTTGCATCAGAAGAGAGGAGAAGGAGTGTCATGATCAAGCGCGTTATCTGGGTTGTAGTACTGGTTGCCATGGTGGTGCTGAGCGGTTGCGCCGCGCCTGCGCCCACGCCCGTTCCCCCTGCGCAAGCTCCGGCAGAGGCGAGTCCCACGCCGGTGCCCGCCACCGAGGTGCCACCCACAGCAGCCCCGCCGACGGCGGTGCCGCCCACCGCAGTTCCGCCAACCGCGGCGCCGCAGGCCGCCGCACCCGGTGAGCTGATGCTGGCCACCACCACCAGCACCGAGGATTCCGGCCTGCTATCGGTGATCCTGCCCGATTTCGAGGCCAAGATGAACGTGAAAGTGAACGTCGTGGCGGTGGGCACCGGCCAGGCGCTCAAGCTCGGCGAGGATGGCAACGCCGATGTGGTGCTGGTGCACGCTCGCGCCAGCGAGGACGCTTTTATGGCCGCGGGCCACGGCACGCGGCGCGAGGATGTGATGTATAACGATTTCGTCATTGTCGGCCCTGCGGACGACCCGGCTGAAATCAGCGGGATGAAGGACGCCGCTGCGGCACTCAAAAAGCTGGCTGAGGCTGGGGCGTCCAACTCGGCGGTGATCTTTGTCTCCCGCGGAGATAACTCAGGTACGCATAGCAAAGAGAACGCCCTCTGGAAAGCGGCAGACATGGAGCCCTCTGGCGGCTGGTACGTCGCTGCTGGCCAGGGGATGGGCGCCGTGCTGACCATGGCCGAGGAGCAGGCCGCCTATACGCTGAGCGATCGGGCCACCTACCTCGCCCGCACCCTCACGGGGATTGAGCTAGAGATCCTGGTCGAGGGCGATCCGGTGCTCTTTAA
>SKLG01000111.1 GCA_007123335.1 Anaerolineae bacterium
AGCAGATCGCGGCCATCTTTGAGGACACGGCGAACAATGAAAAAGAGCATGCCGAGATGTTCTTCAAGCAGCTCGAGGGGGGCGATGTACAGATCGAGGCGGCCTACCCCGCCGGGGTGATTGCCGATACCGCCACCAACCTCAAGGCGGCTGCCGACGGCGAACGCCTTGAGTGGACGACGCTGTATCAGGATTTCTCCAAGGTCGCCCGTGAGGAAGGGCTGCCCAAGATCGCGGCCGTGTTCACCGAGATCGCCGAGGTTGAGGAAGAGCATGAGAAGCGCTATCGCAAGCTGCTGCAGAACGTGGTCGAGGGCAAGGTGTTTGAGCGCGACGAGGTCGTGAGTTGGCGCTGCCGCAACTGTGGCTATGTGCACGAGGGCAAGTCGGCGCCCAAGGTGTGTCCCGCCTGCCTCCATGCCCAGGCTTATTATGAACTGCTAGCCGAAAACTACTAGATAGAGCCTAACTCCGGGTGTAGCATTTTCTTTTGACAAATAACGATGTGTATGGTAATATGTTGATGGTCGTGCTAGATGGGGAACTAGCGGTGCCCTGTACCCGCAAACCGCTCTAGCGGGATCGAATTCCCTCTCGCGGGATGATCCCAGAAGCCGACTCGAGGCCAAGTGGTGTTGAGGGTTGGGTCCCACGCGGCAAAGATCTGCGAACTCCGTCAGGTCCGGGAGGAAGCAGCGGTAAGCAGAGCCCTTTGGGCGACGTGGGGGCGCCTGGCCTGAGCAGGCTGGTCGCGATACGCTTCTGCAGACATCACAACAGAGGGTGCACGACCATAGCGTTGTACCCAACGCATGATCGCAACGGAGGCGGGCTGGGTCCCGCCTCTTTTCGTTCGCCACGCAGCCGGTCTGTAAACGCCAGAGGAAGGGGCGAGGTCGCAACGAATGGAACGCCGGATCGCCGTTATCGGCGGAGGCGCCGCAGGCATGATGGCCGCTGGAAGGGCGGCCGAGGTGCTACGCCAGGAGAGAGACGACGCCCAGGTTCTGCTCCTGGAAAAGATGCCACGGCTGGGAACCAAACTACGTATTACGGGCAAAGGGCGCTGCAATATCACCAACGCATGCGAGATACGCGAGTTTCTCGATCATCTTGGCCCCCATGGCATCTTTCTCCGCAATGCCGCAGCGCGCTTTTTCGTCGAGGATACGGTGCGCTTTTTTCACGCCCATGGTGTGCCCACCACGACGGAGCGCGGTCGACGCGTATTTCCCATCTCCAATGACGCCAACGATGTGGCCGAAGCGCTGCGTCGTTATTGTGTGGATCATGACGTCATCCTGCATCTCGGCGCCCCGGTTGTAGGGCTGGAGCCCGTAGATAGACAAGGATGGCGGATCATGTTGGGAGATGAGGAGCTAACAGCCGAGGCCGTGGTCCTGGCCACCGGCGGCCTTTCCTATCCGGGCACCGGCTCCACCGGAGACGGTTATGGCATGGCTCACGCTCTGGGGCATACGGTGGCTCCGCTTCGTCCTGGGCTGGTGCCGCTAGTCACCGCCGAGGCGTTTGTTCCGCGTTTGCAGGGCCTCAGCCTGCGCCACGTTCGCGCAACGCTAACCCAGCAGGGGCGCGAACTGGGCAGCGAGTTTGGCGAGATGCTTTTTACCCACTATGGCGTGTCAGGACCCATCATCCTAACCCTCAGCTCTCAATTGGGCGATGCGTTGCAGGCAGGCCCGGTGGAGTTGTGCATCGATCTCAAACCCGCCCTGGACCGTGAGACCCTCGATCAGCGGCTATTGCGTGAGCTGCGCGCGCTGGCACGGGGCCACTATCAGCGGTTGCTCCAAGAATTGTTGCCCAAAAGCCTTATCGAGGTCTTTGCTCAGCGCAGCGGCATTAGCCTTCAGGCCTCTTTGGGCCAGTTCACAGCGGAGCAGCGCGAGCGGGTGATCGAATTGCTCAAGGGCTTTTGCCTCACGGTAGTGGGCACTCGACCTATTGCGGAGGCCATCATCACTCTAGGCGGCGTGGCCTGCGACGAGATTGTGCCCCAAACGATGGCGTCGCGCTTGCACCGGGGTCTCTACATCGTCGGTGAGTTGCTCGACGTCGCCGGTGACACCGGAGGATACAACCTGCAGATCGCGTTCACAACCGGCCATGTGGCGGGTGAAAGCGCCGCTCAGGCGCTGCTGGAAAATGGGGGCTAGGATTCTCTGTTGAAGCGGAAGCGTTCTGAGCACGACCATGAAAAAGCACCATCTATGCACGAGGGGTTTTTGCCACGTTGGCTGCCGGCCTGGTCGGTGTGGCTCATGGGCATCCTGCTCGTGATGGCGGCCATCGGGATGGGTTTCTTTATCGGCACCCAGCGCGTCGTTCGTCTGGAGATCAATGGGGTGCATTTTACCCACCGTACCCATCAGACAACGGTGACTGGCGTTCTCGACGAACTGGGCATTGTCTTGCACTCCGCGGATATCTTGGAGGCGCAGGCGTCATCGGTGCTCTTGTCTGCTCAACTGCCGGGCTCCTCAGAGGGTGGCCGGCAGTTGCTTGCCTCGACGTTGAACAATGATGACCCGATCGTCGTGCACATCGCTCGGCCGGTGTATGTGTTGCACGACGGGACGCTGAGCGCGCGGCGTATCCACGCCCAGGGTGTAGGCGAGGCGCTCAGGGAGTTGAATGTCTCGATTGGTGCGCATGACCAGCTCTTTCTGAATCAGGCGCTCTGCAGTCTGGAGACCACATGGCCCGCGCCCGCCGCGGGCCGACACGTGACCCCGGCAGCGCTGGTGTCCGCCCTGCGCGAGCCGATGCGCATCGCGTTACATCGCGCCATCGATGTACGGGTACACGATGGCGCGATAGAGCGCATCCTTCATACCACCGCCCCGACGGTAGGCGAGGCCTTGAGCGAGGCGGGAATTCCGATCCATGCCGCTGACCGGGTGCTTCCCTCTCTGGACAGCGGGCTCAGCGTTGCACTGACGGTGCATATTCAACGCTCCACGCCCCTGTTCGTCGACATCGGCGGCCTGGTCACCATCGTGCGCACTCGGGCCACTACGGCAAGCGCACTGTTGGATGAGCTGGGATTGACTCTAGACGCCTGGGACTATGTCTTGCCCGATCCCAACGCGTCCATCGAGGAGGGGATGCGCGTCTCTCTGGTGCGGGTGCACGAGGAGCGATATGTAGAAGAGACGCCCATCGGCTATGAGATACGCTACGAGCCCGATCCCGCTCTGGACATCGACAACCGCGCCGTAAGCACCTGGGGTCGCGAGGGCGCCCACCGGCGCCTTGTCACCGTGCGCTATGAGAACGGGCAGGAGCTCTATCGTAGTGAGCAAGAGAGTTGGATCGCCCAAGAGCCGATTGATCGGGTGATCCGCTATGGCACCAAGATTACGGTGCGCACCTTGCAGACGGCCTCAGGCCCCATTGAGTATTGGCGCCATCTGCGCATGCTGGCCACCTCATACAGCCCCAGCACAGCCGGGGTATCCCGCAGCGCTTCCTACTTTGGGCTCACCCGCCTGGGCATTCCCGCCAGCCGTGGCATGGTGGCGGTCGACCCTCGGGTGATCAACCTGCGCCAAAATGTATATGTACCCGGCTATGGTCAGGCGCTGGCTGCGGATACCGGCGGCGCCATCAAATGGCGGCGCATCGACCTCTGCTACGACGACCATAATCTGGTGCTATGGCATCGCTGGGTCGACGTCTATGTCATGACGCCCGTCCCACCCAGCGATCGTATCACCTGGATCATTCCCAATCAGCCGGTGGAAAGAGAGTAGCTGCCGTGGAAGTGACCTCTATCCTGAGGCGACACGGGATACAGCCTTCCAAAGGCCTGGGACAGAACTTTCTCGTGGATCCGCGCATCCAGCAGCGTATCGTCGAGGCGGCCGATCTCGATCGAGAGGACATTGTTCTCGAAATAGGCCCTGGGCTTGGTCTACTGACCAGGGAGATGGCCGCTCGCGCCGGTCACGTGGTCGCCGTCGAACTGGACCGCCGCATGATCGAGGTGTTACAGGATACACTCTCTGGTCTGGATCACGTGCACGTGATCCAGGGAGACATTCTGGAGATCGACCCCCCGACGGCTATTATCCAGGCTCTGGGTTTGCCAGATGCGAAAGAGCTCGCGTACAAGGTCGTTGCGAATCTGCCCTACTATATCACCTCGGCGGTGCTGCGCCACGTGCTCAACACCGCGCCACGTCCTCAGCAGATCACCGTCATGGTGCAGCGCGAAGTGGCCCAGCGTATCGTGGCCAAGCCCGGTGACCTGAGCCTGCTGGCCATTGGCGTTCAGGTGTTTGGCCAGCCGCGCATCGCCTTTCGTGTGCCCGCTGGCGCCTTTTTCCCTCGCCCCAAGGTCGACTCGGCGCTGTTGCAGATCGATGTATACCCCGAGCCGCGAGTGCCTTTGGAGCAGCTCGACGCCTTTTTCACGGTGGTGCGCGCCGGCTTTGGCCAAAAGCGCAAGCAGTTGCACAATAGCCTGGCGAGTCAGTTACCTCTCCCTCACGACGTCATCCGCGATGCCCTGGAACAGGCGGGGATCGATCCGCGCCGGCGCGCCCAGACCTTGTCCATCGAGGAGTGGCTGGCCCTGCTAAACACCCTGCCCCAGTGCGGGACGAATGGGATGCCTTTGACGTCAGAGGGCACTGGCAAGAGTGGGTGAACGCACATCCCTGCTCGACAAAGAAGGCGCTGCCCTCGAATAGAAGGTGATGATCCCGCGATGGATCTGACATGATCAGCATATTGATGCATAATAAGAGCCATTCAAAGGGAAAGGGCAAGTGCCCATATCCGGTGTGTTCAAGACATCTCGTGCTCAAATCCCCCGCTGGAGAAGGCAATCTGGCCCAAGTACATCAAGCCTCGACAACGGCATCTTGTTGACTGTGGCCCCTCCTTTTGGATAGGAAGGCATGCGTATCCATGGAAAAGGGGGAGGAGCATGAATGAGCAAGGGACTGAGGATCGAACTGCCCTAGAGCTAAAGCGGCTAAGGCGCTTGCATCAGATTGATCGAGCCATTTTGGCTGCTCGATCTCCGGAGGAAATAGCTCGGGCAGCTGTCAAGCATGTGCGCCAGCTCATCCCGTGTCCGTGGGCAAGCATTGTCGCGCGTGCGCCATCGGGAGAGAAGGGGCGCGTGCTTGGTACAGACGTCGACGTTCAATCTCTGTGCACCATGGTGCGTGTTCCCGGTAGTGCTAACGAGGGCATGGCATTCCCTGAAAAAAAAGCGCGCCTGGTGAAGGATGCCTCGCAGATCCTCGATCCATCACCTCTCATTCGTGCCCTTTGCGCTCAAGGGCTACGTTCCTTCCTCCAGGTGCCGCTGATGGTGGGGGATACCGTGATCGGCTGGCTGAACCTGGGCTCCGACAGTCCCGGCGCATTTGCCCTCAAAGACCTGCAAGTAGCCAATGAGGTTGCCGCTCTGTTGGCCATTGCCATTCAAAATAGCCAGCTTATGGAAGCCGAACGCCGTCGCTCCGCCGAGCTGGCCAACGCCAACGCTTTTATCACCGTCCTGGGGCGAGTGGCCCTGCATCTGCAGACCAATCTGGAACTCGAGCAGGTCATAACTACGTTAGGAGATGAGCTGGCACAGCTCGGGATCTCTTGCTTTATGGCTCTGTTGAACGAGGATGAACAGTCGCTAACCCTGCATTTTGCCTCCGTGAAAAGCGGCGTGAGCCCGCTCAAGACCAGAGGTATTTCCACACAGCTCAGTCTGGCCTCGCTGCGAGAACTCTATTACGATATCGATCAGCTTCTCGATCGTCATCAGCCCATCTTTGTGCCGGAGCCTATGCCTGGGGCCACTGCTTTGGCCCACGTCATGTGCACAGAGAATGCTGAGCGTCTGGTGCGTCTGGCCGGCGTCACCGCCGCCAGCAAAGCCATCTGTCTGCCGCTGGTTATCGCTAATAGGCTGTTGGGCGTATTGGGCATCTGGGGAGAGGGTTTACGCGAGGAGGATCTGGCTGCTGCCTCCCTCTTTGCCAGCCAGGTTGCTGTGGCTATCGAGAATGCCCGGCTGCTCAAGACGCTCAAGGAGCATCGACGGAGATTGCGGATGTTGTCTGCGCGACTTCTCGATGCACAGGAAGAGGAACGAAAACGGATCTCTGAAGAGATCCATCACGAGATGGGACAGGCTTTGACAGCCATCCGCATCGATCTGGCCAGGCTGGAGCACGAGTGGCCGGCCGAATCCGGTTCCGCCGGATTAGAGTTGCTGAGGGAGAGCCAGGCCACCGTCGATCAGACCTTGGAGCGAATGAGAGAGTTGGCGCTCTCTCTGCGGCCTTCTACCCTCGACACCTTTGGCTTGATACCGGCGCTGCGTTGGTATCTGGACAGCTACGCCAGGCGGCTGAATATCGCCACTAGACTTGACATAAATTCCCTGACTGGAGAGGAACGATTTCCATTGCGTATAGAGACAGCGATCTATCGCATTGTACAAGAGGCTCTGACCAATACCGCTCGACATGCCCAGGCGAGCAAGGTGACCGTGCGGTTGGAGCGCACAGTGGATGCTGTGATCGTCTACATCATAGATAACGGGCGAGGCTTTGATGAGCTTGAGGTGGCCCGGCGTGGCCTGCGAGACGCGGGCATGGGTCTGCTCACCATGCGGGAACGAGTGTATGCTCTGGGCGGGAGCTTTTGCCTGCGATCGCGTCATGGCGATGGTGTTCAACTCCGCATCGAAATACCTTTGGAGCCCGGAGGTTTGAGCGAATCATGACGCGGGTGTCCCCCAAAGATGACAAGATCAAGGTCCTCTTGGTTGACGATCACACCATCGTGCGCAAGGGCTTGCGTGCTCTCTTGGATGCCGAGCCGGACATCGAGGTCATCG
>SKLG01000584.1 GCA_007123335.1 Anaerolineae bacterium
GATGTCGGGCATCCGCCCCCCGGAGCGTCGAGCGACCTGGATGCTGCGGATGGCGATGGGCAGCGGCAGGAGCGCCAGGAGGCCCAGCAGCGGCATGATCCCCATGACAACCGCAGCGGCCAGAACAAGATAGGCCCCCAGCACCTCCGCCGCATAGACGGCGATGGCGCCGTCGGGGCCCAGCACCACCGCCAGCGTCTTTTTGTCCACGCTACGGTCGGCTATGATATCCGGCAGGGTGTTGATGGTCAGCACGGCGGCAATGAGCAGCGCCACCGGCAGCGAGGCCAGTAGCATCTCGCCGTCCAGGCGCTGCACCTGGACATAGTAGGTCCCCGCCACCATGAGGGGACCAAAGCCGATACCGACGGCGATCTCGGCCAGGCCGTGGCCGCGATAGGCGAGGCGCAGCGGCGGCGCGTTGTGTTGATAGGCCAGGATCATGCCCACGACGCCGATGGCCAGGATGGGCCAGCCGCGCACCCAGGCGAGGTAGATGCCGATGGCCGCACCGACGAGATAGCAGGTCGCCGAAATGGCCAGCACCCGGTCGGGTTGAAGCAGGCCCTCCTGGATCACGCGGCTGCCTCCGCTGAACGGCGTGGGCTGGGGATGGGCCGCGTCGTTGCCGGTGAGGTGATCGTGATAATCGTTGCTCATGTTCAGGCCGACCTGAACGGCGAGGGCGCCGACGAGGGTCAGCAGGAACAGGCCAACGCGCAAGAACCCGCTGTGCGCATAGGCCACGCAAGCGCCCAGCAGCACCGGCACCAGGGTGGCGGTGAGAAAGGGTGCGCGGGTCACGCGCGCCGCGAACCGCAATCCGGTCACGTCACCGGCTCCTCCCGCTCATTGTACCGCGCGCAGCGTCGCGGGCACCCATCCGGCGTAATCGGCCACATGGCCCCAGTATGCGCCATAGGCGACCACCGCCCAGAGCAGCGCGGCCACGGCCAGCACCAACACCCCCGCCAGGCGAATCGAACGGTTGCTGCGCAGCAGATAACCGGGGACCGAGAGCAACCCGGCCAGGCCGGGCAGGATGTAGCCGATGCCCGAGAGCACCGGCGAGCGGGTCATGCCCAGGTTCATGATGCGCAGGCCGACGACGATCGCCGCAAGACCGGCAAAGGCGCCATAGATGGTGAGCGGCAAGAGATCCCAACCTCGGCTCTCGGCCAGCGCCGTGCCCAGCCAGAGTACGCCCAACAACACCGAGACCTCGCCAAAGGCCACATTGTGGCTGCCCGGGAGCGGCCAGTTCCAGATCATGTGCAGACCCGTCACCGTCTGTACGAATCCCGTCACGGCGAACGCCGGCGCCCATCGCCGGCGTTCGATCTTGTCAAGCTCGTACACATAGCCGGCCAGAATCACCAGCCCGGCCACCAGGTTGAGCAGCATCAGCGCGACATAGTTGATGAACATCTTTTTTGCCTCTTTTCTTCACATCCGCGTCTTGATCCAACCCAAATGACACAGAACCCTCCTGCCAAACCAAGTCCTGCCTTTATTGTACCGCCCTCCGGTTGCTTCGTACATGACTTTTGTCACAAAGGAAGCGCGTGCTGCTTGACAAACGGACCGCCTTGTGATAGATTGCCGTTATAAATAATGATTATCGATAATAGCTCTCTCGTCCAACCCGTCAGCGTGGCCCTCATCCTCATCGCGCATCGCGACCATCCGCTCCGGCTGGCGTTAGCGAATGATAGGAGGCATCTCAAAAACAACCCCTTGCCGGATTCCATGCTCTACTCTTATTCGCACCTCTACACACTCGAACCGAAGGAGAACAACAATGAGTGAAGGGAAATGCCCCGTAACGGGAAGATCCGCCAGACCCATCGCCGGCAGCGGCACGTCGAACCGCGACTGGTGGCCGAATCAGTTGAACCTCCGAGTCCTCCATCAGCATTCTCCCAAATGCAATCCGATGGGCGGAGAGTTCAACTATGCGCAAGAGTTCAAGACCCTCGACCTAGAGGCCGTAAAGCAGGACCTCTATGCGCTCATGACCGACTCGCAGGACTGGTGGCCGGCCGATTACGGTCACTATGGGGGGCTCTTTGTCCGCATGGCATGGCACAGCGCGGGCACCTACCGCATGGGCGATGGCCGCGGGGGTGCAGGGTCCGGCTCCCAGCGCCTGGCCCCGCTCAATAGCTGGCCGGACAATGCGAACCTCGACAAGGCGCGCCGGCTGCTCTGGCCGATCAAGCAAAAGTACGGCTGCAAGCTCTCCTGGGCCGACCTCATGATCCTCGCCGGCAACTGCGCCCTCGAGTCGATGGGGTGCAAGACCTTTGGCTTTGCCGGCGGGCGCGAGGACGTCTGGGAGCCCGAAGAGGACATTTACTGGGGCAGCGAAGACACCTGGCTCGGCGATGATCGCTACTCTGGCGACCGAGAGCTCGAGAATCCGCTGGCCGCCGTGCAGATGGGCCTGATTTATGTGAACCCAGAAGGCCCCAACGGCAATCCGGACCCAGTCGCCTCGGGCATTGACGTCCGCGAGACCTTTGCGCGCATGGCGATGAACGACGAAGAGACCGTGGCCCTCGTCGCCGGCGGGCACACGTTCGGCAAGTGCCATGGCGCGGGCGATGCGTCCCATGTGGGCCCCGAGCCCGAAGCCGCCCCCATCGAGCAGCAGGGCCTGGGATGGAAGAGCAGCTTTGGCAGCGGCAAAGGCGGCGACGCCATCACCAGCGGCATCGAGGGCGCCTGGAAACCGAGGCCGACCCAATGGGATATGGGCTATCTGAAGGTGCTGTTCAAATATGAGTGGGAGTTGGTCAAGAGCCCGGCCGGCGCGAACCAGTGGCTGGCCAAGGACGTGGACAAAGAGGACATGGTGGTGGACGCCCACGACCCCTCGAAGAAGCATCGGCCGATGATGACCACGGCGGATCTCTCCCTGCGCTACGACCCGATCTATGCGCCCATCGCGCGGCGCTACCTGGAGAACCCGGAAGAGTTTGCCGATGCCTTTGCCCGGGCGTGGTTCAAGCTGACCCACCGCGACATGGGCCCGCGCTCGCGCTATCTCGGCCCAGAGGTTCCTGAGGAAGAGCTGATCTGGCAGGACCCAATTCCCGCCGTCGATCATGAGCTGATCAACGCGCAGGATATCGCCGATCTAAAGGCCGAGATCCTCGACTCGGGCCTGTCGATCTCGCAACTGGTCTCCACCGCCTGGGCGTCGGCGTCCACCTTCCGTGGCTCCGACAAGCGCGGTGGCGCCAACGGGGCGCGCATTCGCCTGGCCCCGCAAAAGGATTGGGACGTTAACCAGCCGGCTCAACTGGCGACCGTCTTGCAGACCCTCGAGGGCATCCAAGAGGCGTTCAACAGCGCCCAGTCCGCCGGAAAAAAGGTCTCGCTTGCTGACCTGATCGTTCTGGGCGGATGCGCAGCCGTCGAACAGGCGGCCAAGAAGGCCGGATACGACGTGACGGTTCCCTTTACACCGGGGCGCACCGATGCCTCGCAGGAGCAGACCGACGTCGAGTCCTTTGCGGTGCTCGAGCCGGTCGCGGACGGGTTCCGCAACTATCTCAAGAACAAGTTCGCGGTATCCGCCGAGGAACTGCTGGTCGATCGCGCGCAATTGCTGACGCTGAGCGCTCCCGAGATGACGGTTCTCCTGGGCGGTATGCGCGTCTTGGGCGCCAATGCTGGGCAGTCGCCCCACGGCATCTTGACCGAGCGGCCGGAGACCCTCACCAATGACTTTTTCGTGAACCTGCTCGACATGAGCACCATGTGGCAGCCCACGGAAGATGAAAACGTGTTCGAGGGCCGTGATCGCGCCACCGGCGAGCAAAAGTGGACCGGCACCCGCGCCGATCTCATCTTTGGCGCGAACTCGCAACTCCGGGCCGTGGCCGAAGTCTATGGCTGCGCGGACTCGCAGGAAAAGTTTGTGCACGACTTTGTGGCGGTGTGGGACAAGGTGATGAACCTCGATCGCTTTGATCTCGCCTAATACGTCCGGCGGCTTTTGACAGGGCGACAAGAAAATAGCCCGCTAGTAACCGGCTCCAGCGGACAGCGTACCCATGCCGTCCGCTGGAGCCGGAACCTTGTGCCAAAAAGCCGGGGCTCATCTCGGGCAACCTGGGAATGGGTTGAGACCTGGTTTGATACAAGATTCATGCACCTTGTATGGCATCCTCGCGTGGTGTAGCATGACATCATTATCAAGGCGGTGGCGAGCTTGTTCGCCACCGCCTTGATGGTATAGACAATATGGTTTATACTCAGCCCCGCTCGGGCAATCTGCCACTTGTTGTTTGTTTCAAAATCGGTTAGAATTGTGATATTATCAGTTGAAGCAAACGATACACCTGCTCGGGCGAGCATCGCGGGCGGATACGACTCCCCGCGAGTCCCCCTGCATGCACGATGCGCTCGAGCGCGCTGAGGAAGGGGAGGAGCCAACGTGAAGCGAGCCGACGAACAAGACGACCGTTTCGAGATGGAGCTTGTCCGATGCCTGCAACAGATCCGTGGCGTGCGGGCAGCAAGCGTCGCCCTGGACGTCGATGGCCAGGTCAGCGAGGTGCATCTGGTCGGCGGAGCCTCTCGGCCCCCCAAGCAGATCGTCCGCGACGCCGAATCGTTGCTCCACGCCCAGTTTGGCATGCGCATCGACTATCGCAAGATCAGCCTGGTGCAGCTTGACGGGGAGACGGTCACGTCGCACCGCAACCGACTGCGCCTGATCCATGTCGCCCAGCGTTCCGAACCGGCGGACTGTGTCGAGGTGTTGTTGCAGGGGGACGAGGCACGCTTTGCGGGTCTAGAGGATTTGCTGGAGGGAATGCGCGATGATCAAAAGGCGCAAGCCGCCGCCCGCGCGACGCTGGCCGCCGTTCAGCAAGCCATCGGCCAGGATGTGCCTCTGGCGCTAGGCGAGGTACAATTGCTCTCACCCACCGAACAACGGGTATGCCTGGCCATCGTGACAGCCCAGACCGCCCGGGGCGAGGAACGCCTTTCCGGCTCCTGCCTGGTCACCGATGGCGTTCTCGAGGCGGGTTGCAAGGCCACCCTCGATGCGTTGAATCGCCGATTGCCGGTTTGGACCCGGCAACAATCCCTTGCCGGAGACCCTGCCCAGCGATGGGCGCCGGCACATTCCTGAGTAGAGTCGACCGACCCACATCCTGATGCAGCCTATGGAGGCTGAAGCGGAGCGAAGGGGAATCCTATCCAAGAACAGGCACGCATAACAATGGAGGAATCCCCATGAAGACTAAGTATCGGGCTATTGTTGCCCAAGCCGCCTATGTTGCCCTGGCCATCGCCAGCCTTGTATTGGCCGCTGCGGCCGGCTGGAAGTGGTGCTAGGCATCTAGGCTCCATGTACTCTGGCGGGGCCAATAGACCGGTAATGGTTGGGACAAGGCCTTCTGCCATCAAGCTCATCTGACTTGTCTCTAGCAGGATGTGGGGCGGTTTGCTCGGTGCACCGGGATCCTGGGAGGGTCCCGGTGCCTTTTTATGAAGGAATTGTAAGTTTGGGCGTCCCTTTATTCATACGACATTCATCTCCCTTTGATATCGTCTATTATGGAGGCGATCTACTGCTGACCCGGCGCGGGCTGCCTCGTGGATGGATGAGCGACAAGGCGTCCATAAGCGGCCCCGCTATCAATCTGGAGAACCCCCATACCCGTATGCAATCGCTACCCGGCAAGGCTCAGGCGTATATCATCGCGGTCGTCATCGGCGCTCTCGTGCTCACGCTCTGGTCGCTGCCGATGATCGGCGCCGGCGATATGCTGTACCTCACCATCGCCACGCTCACCTTTGCCCTGGGCATCTTTGTCGCCGACCTCTACCCGATCCGCCTGATCACCGACGCCAACGCCGAGGTCACCGTGTCGTGCGCGCTCAAGACGGCGGTGGCCATCATCTATGGCCCCGCCGTGGCCATTCTGGCCACCCTGCTGGGCACGGCAGCCGCCGAGGCGGGCATCCGGCGTGACTGGTTCAAGGCGGTGTTCAACACCGCCGAGATGGTGATCACCACGGCGGCCATGTCCGTCGTGTATCAATGGGGTTATGACGGTATAGATGTACAGCCCTTTCACTCGGCGCAGAACGCCGTCGCCGTCATCGGCATGGTGCTGACCTATCTGCTGATCAATACCGGCATGGTGACCGGCATCGTGGCCCTGGTCAGCGGCGCCCGGTTCGCCCATGTCTGGAAGGTCAACTTTTTTGATTCGCTGTGGAACAACCTGACCATCATCCCCCTGGGCGCGGTCCTGGCCACCCTGTATATCTACCGCCCCTGGAGCGTGGTGGTGTTGGTGCTACCGATGGTGGTGGTGCGCAAATCCTTTGAGTATATCGCCGAGTTCAAGAGACAGACCGAGCAGGCCCTGGTCAAGATGGCCGACGCCATCGACCAGCGAGATCCCAGCACCTACGCCCATTCGGAGCGCGTGGCCGATATCGCCACGTCCATCGCCGAGGAGATGGACCTTCCCGTGGACGAGGTCGAGATCATCCACATGGCGGGGCGTCTGCACGATCTGGGCAAGATCGGCATGAGCAACGAGCTGCTCTTTAAACCAACCGCCTTTGACCAGCAAGAGCTGGGGCGCTTTCAGCAGCATCCGCTCATCGGCGCCCACCTGGTGAACAGCTTTCGTCTGTTTGAAGAGGGCGAGCTGCTGATCCGCCATCACCACGAGCGCTATGATGGCGAGGGCTATCCCTCGCGTCTGGTCGGCCAGGACATCCCCTTGGGCAGCCGCATCCTTGCCGTGGCCGATTCGTTCGACGCCATGACCTCGCGCCGCGTCTATCGGCCGGC
>SKLG01000064.1 GCA_007123335.1 Anaerolineae bacterium
GATCGTCACCTCGGTGTTGAACGTGCCGATCATACTGGTGCGCATCTCCAACACCGGCGTCAACTCGGTTCCCACCCGGCCCACCTGCACCACAATGGGAGCGTCAAAGGGCCAGACGCGCCCCTCTACCTCCACCACCGTGCCCGGTGGGCCGCTGTTCGGCGAAATGTGCACCTCCCTCTCGTCGGGGTCCGGAGCCGGCTCATCCACAGGCATCGCGATGCGCTGCCCGACAAAGATGCGGTTAGGATTCACGATCTGCGGGTTAGCCTGTAGGATAGCTTGCACAGTGGTTTCGCAGCGACGGGCGATGCTGGTCAGCGTATCGCCCGGCATGACGGTGTAGGTTTCGCCACACGGCCCTTGAGCGGCTGCCGCCTGAGCGGTTCCCAACATGATCAAAAGAGCCAGCAGCGCGACGGACGCAATTTTCACAGTTCTCATGACGCATACCTCCTCTAGCTTTCCACAGGAGAGCCGTGTATGGCATGAGCGATGATCAGAATGCGGCTACGATGCTCATCTCAAGGCGTGGCGGCTCGGCGAGCCATGCTGCGGTGTATCGCGTGGTGCGTAGAGAGTGATGTGGGGTATTGAGGCCAGAGCGCCATTAGAATCAACCATACTCGGCGCCTGTTTGCTGTGTTTCTTGAGTTATATTGTACTATACCGTGAGCGTGCCGTCAATCGACCGAGCGAGGCCCATTCTGCCATTTCCTGCTGTTGCGCCGCCGAAGGGGCTATTCTCCATGGGCATGGTGCGCATCTGAGATCTTGATGCGCACCATGCCCGCTCTTTGGCCCGACTAGCCGTGACCCTCGTTGGCATCCAAGGCGGCGCGACGGCCCTTGTCGGTGACCGACCAGATACGCCCCTCATGGGTGATCTGAGAGTCCTTCGCGAGGGCAGCCGGCGCAGACATTGCTGCATGACAGTTCCACTCGCTTCAGGTATTCTCCGCGCTCCAGATCGAGGATCATCTGTTCGAGTAGGGCCAAATCCACATCCAGCTCGGCGGCCAACTCGGCCAGGTTGTAGGGCCGCCCAGAGGCCAATCGTTTGAGCAGTTCTTCCAAGATCATGCCGCGCCTCCTACCATGGCCACCGTAGCGCCGTCACAGCCACAGCACAGCCACCTGAAAGACAATGATCGCGCCGACAAAAGAGAGCAGGGTTAAAAAGAGCACATTGAGGGCCACCCACTTCCACGACGCGGTTTCTTGACGGATGACGGCCAACGTCGCGACGCAGGGGATGAAAAGCATCTGGAATACCAAAAAGGCCAGGCCCGAGGCCGGCGTCATGTGGGCCGCCAGCACACTGGAGAGCGCCGCCGCGCTCTCGCCCACGTTGTACAGCACACCCAGCGTGGCGATGGCGTTCTCCTTGGCGATAAAGCTGGTCAACAAGGCCACCAGCGGCCGCCATTGCAGTCCCATGAGCAGGCCAACCGGCTCCAGGAACCGCCCCACAGCCGCCAGGTAGCTGGTATCGATCTCCCCGTGGGGCAGCGTCGCCAACGCCCACACGACAATAGAGACGACCAGGATCACCGTGCCCGCCTTGCGTATAAAGGCCAACAGGCGCTGCCAGACGAGGATGCCGAGCGTCTTCCAGTGAGGCTGATGATAGAGGGGCAGCTCCATGATGAACACCGATTGCTCTCCGCGCAGGAACAACTGATTGATCACCACCCCTGAAATCGCCAGCATGACCAGGGGCAGGCCCGTCAACGCCCAGGACACCAATGTGGCATTGGCCGGGAAAAAGATGGGCACCAACACCGCCAGAACAGCCAGTCGCGCCGTACAGGGCACCAGCGGCGCCAGCATGATGGTGAGCAGCCGGCTACGTCGTGACTCGATAATGCGCGCCCCCATGATGGCCGGCACGTTACAGCCAAAGCCGAGGAAAAGCGGCATAAAGCTCTTGCCGTGCAAGCCGATGGCGTGCATAAAGCGGTCCATGACATAGGCCGCCCGCGCCATATAGCCCACGTCCTCGAGCAACCCCATGGCGATAAAGAACACCGCCAGGATGGGCACAAAGGTGAGCACGCTGCCCACGCCGCCAATGATCCCGTCGACGATGAGCCCAGAGAACCAGTCGGGCAGCGGAGCCAACACCTGCTGTGCCACATCGGCTATGCCACCCACCAGCTCGTCGGCCATCCAATCCTGCACGGGCACACCGATGGCATAGGTGAACCCAAAGGTGGCCGCCAACACCACCGCCAGAAGGATCAAGCCCCAGAAGGGGTGGGTGGCGACATTGTCCAGGCGCTGGGTCAGGGTGATGCGCCCTGTTCGCGGGCGTTGGAGCGCCGCTCGAGTCATTCGGCGGATCCACTCGTAGCGTCCGCTGGCCACGGCGATGATGGCGTCCTCGTGTTGGCGCAGGGTGGCCTGTACCTCGGTCCATACGTCGGCGGGGGTTGCCTCGGCCATGATGCGGCTGATCTCGGCATCGCCCTCGAACAGCTTGAGGGCGATCCAATCCACCGGATAGGCCTCCGGCACATAGTCGGCCACCAGCGCATCGAGCTTGGCCACCACCTCCTGATGGTCCTCCCGAACCTGAGGCCGATTAGGCTCTTTTTGAGGGCCATGACGGACAACATCAATGGCTGCATCCACCAGATCGTGGACGCCTATCCCACGCGCGGCAACCATAGGTACCACCGGTATGCCGATGGCCGCCGAGAGGACATCGGCGTCGACCTCAAAGCCCTCCTGGCGGGCTACGTCCACCATATTGAGGCCCAAGACCAGCGGGGCGGGCAGGGCCAGCATCTCGGCCACCAGATAGAGGTTGCGCTCCAAAGAGGCCGCGTTAATGATCACGATGACGACATCGGGGCGCTCGCGGATCACATAGTCGCGGGCGATGAGCTCCTCGGGCGAGGCAGCGGTGAGGGAATAGGTTCCCGGCAGATCGACGACGTCGACGGTCATCCCGTCGTGTACAAAAGTGCCGGTGCGTTGTTCTACGGTTTTTCCTGGCCAGTTGCCCACGTGCTGGTTCAGGCCGGTGAGGAGGTTAAAGACGGTGCTCTTGCCGACATTTGGCTGGCCGGCAAGCGCAAAGGTTGCATGTTCCTGTTCCGGCATCTTGCCCCCTAGCGCCCGCGTACTGCGGCCGGAGGCGCGACTTGACGTTCTGTCGCTCGTTGGACCTGAATCCCCATGGCTTGACCTCGGCCCAGGGCTATTTGCGTGTCCAGCAGCGAAACGAGAATGGGGCCGTGCCCCGAATTGCGCATTACTCTGAGCTTTGCCCCAGGGGTAAAACCGAGTGCGGCCAGGCGGCCTGCGCATCCAGCGCATCCCGCCAGATTCACGATGGTTGCCTCTTCACCTGGGTGCAGATCTGAAAGGGGAACAGAATCCTTTTTCATGGTTGTCGTATACCTTCCTTGGTGAGCAAATCTGCCAGATGACGGGGGCTCTCCCATAAACTTGGCAGGCTATGGCTTTGATGTATGCCCATTCGCGAATTAGTATATGCTAACTAGTATGCAGTATACATAGAAAAGCTTGCATGTCAACCGTTGCGCAAATACTACAGATTTGGGGTAGAATCCGCCTCTGGCCTATCACGATCCCATGCCGGAAGGGGGATCGCAGCTTGACCGATCCAGACCAGAGCGAACAGGAGCCAGTAGGCCAGCTCGGCCACAAAAAAGGAGCTGTCGATCATGCCATGAGCGACGCCCGCCGCCACGCCCGCGATGAGACCTTGGTAGGCTGCGCGCAAATCGCCCTCGGGGAGCCAGCGATGCGCCCGCCAGGCTTTACGAACCAGGCCGATCCCCATCACCGCCAGGATAGCCAGCCCGCCGATGCCCAGCCGCAGCCAAAAGTCGAGCACCAGGTTGTGCGGATGCGATAGCCAGCGATCTACCTCGGCGCCGGGGCGGACATAGTCGCCGTAATAGTACAAAAAGTTGTCCAGCCCGACGCCCAACCAGGGATGGTCGCGGATCATGTCCAGCGAAGCCTGCCACAGGCGTAGACGCAACAAGGGCGTGCCTTCGGTAGGCTGAAACAGCGAGGTCAATCGCTCGGTGCGCGCCAGAGGGGTCAGGCTCAGCAGGCCGACCAGAAGGACCAGCGCGACAAGACCCAGCGCCCAGCGCTGACGTCCTCCCCGCAGCATAAAGAGGGCCAGCAACCCCGCCGGAATGCCCAGTAGCCAGCTCCCCCGTGAAAACGTTAGCAGCAGCGCCCCAGCAATGGGCACGCTGCCCAAGCCATAGATCCATCGCCTTGGGCGGGTGCTGCCCGCCCAGGCCATCGCCACGCCGATGGGGAGCATGCGCCCCAGATAGAGCGCCAGGTTGTTGGGTGAGCCATAAAAGGCGCGGGCGCGACGAACGCCTTCGGCGGCGATGACCCCTTCTGGGTGCGGATAGCGCAGTAGGGCGAACATCGCCACGCCCACGGCCGAGAGCCAAAGCGCATCCATCGCCGTCAAGAGCTTGCCGCGATCGGTCAGCCAACGGCGAAGCAGCAGATAGAGAATCGCCGGCTCGAGCACCACCACGCGAAACTCGCGCAGCGCCACCCGCTGATATTCCGCCACCAGCGAGGTGCCCAGGCTCAAGGCCACAAGGGCAAGCACCGCGCCATCGAGCAGGCCGAACCGCCTTTGAGGAGAGGGACGCATCGGCTCGCCCTCTTGACGGGGGAGCCAGGTCGCTGACACATGGGCCGCCAGGGCCACCAGCACACACACTTCGCTCAGGCTAAAGGAGCCGGGACCCAGACGGATGTGCAGCGGCGCCAGCGGGATGACCGCTACCGCCAGGAGCAGGGCATGGTCTGGACGCAGGACGGCGATCAGGCCATAGCCCGCCAGCCCGAGCAATCGCCAGGGCATCGGCAGCAGGATGACGGCGAGGAGCGCGACGCCCAGCGCAACGGCTTGTGCCGCCTCGGGCAGGGCGATCCATCGTTCTCGTGTCCACCACCAGGGCCAATGCCAGGGCACCCGCCGCGCTCCTCGCCAGCCATAGAGTCCCAGCAGAAGCAGCGCCATGCCGCCCACCAGCAAGGAACGCAGCGCATCCCAGGGCTCGGCGCGGTGGCCCACACGGATCTGTTGGATGGCGGCGATCTGCTCCGGGGTGGCGT
Organism: Anaerolineae bacterium; assembly: GCA_007123335.1. Classification (GTDB taxonomy): domain Bacteria; phylum Chloroflexota; class Anaerolineae; order UBA1429; family UBA1429; genus SKLG01. Next base: position 5,137 of record SKLG01000064.1, read on the forward strand.
ACAGGCGCACCAGGTGCTGATCGGGCGTAAGGCTCATCGCCGCCGTGGTCCAAATGAGCGCCTGGGGCTGTCCCTCCTGGTTCAGGGCATCCAGGTCGATGACAGGCGAGGTCGGCTGGCGTTGCCGCTTCAGGAGGCGCAGCGGATCATCGCTGGCCAGCCCCTCTATGGCAAAATGGAAGGTTCCTCCTGCCGTCCCTGGTTCGATGCCGATGTGCAGATCGGTGCCCCACAGCGTGAACCCCTCGCTGCCGTTGAACGAGTGGAGCAGACGCTTGGCGTCCAGCGTGAGGCCGGGATGGACGATCGGCTGGCCGGTCAAGCGTTTGATAAAGGGATCTAGCAGGTCGGTAGCCCTGCCGTCGCGGTCTATGAGCGCCATGCCCCATATAGGATCGTCTGTCGGGGCATCGGGCCAGAGCTGCTGCATGAAGATGTGGGTCATCCAGGGCCACTCGTGCTCGATACGCATCAGGGCGCGCTCCAGGCGATGCGCCTGGATGGCCATCAGATCGCTGCCCTGAGGCGGTGGACGCCCTGCCCAGTCGGGGGGCAAGGCACACCAGCCGCCATCCAGCGCCCACACCGGCTTGTGAGCCTCGCCCCGCCGGTGCATCTCCTCACGCATCAAGACCACCCGTGAAAAGTTGAGCACCTGCGGATCCACGCGGCGGTCGTCGGGGCCCGTCCAAAAGCCATAGGTCTGTACGCCGAGGACGTCGAACCATTCGCCGGCGCCACGACGATAGATTTCGCGCAAAAACTGGATATCGCTCATATTGCGCCCGCCGGGCTCGGTGTTGGGCGCCAGCCCTCCGGCGATGATGAGCGCCTCAGGATCGGCCTCGCGGATAGCGCCCGCGGTCACCCGCAAAAGCTCGACATAACCGGATGGGTCGATGGGTCCCGCAGAACCCCAGTGGGGGGCGATGTTGGGTTGATCCCAGACCTGGTAGGCGATGATGACGTCGCCATAGCGCTGGGCCACCTCGCCGGCAAAGCGCGCCAGGGCCTCTGGCTGCACCGGCGGAGACCATGGGTTATCCGCTTCCCAGGGTGGACGAGCCCAGGCGGGAGAGGTGTCGAGCACCGCCACGACATGCATGCCGCTGTCGCGCACTAGCGCCATGAGGCGATCCCAGCGCTCCCAGTGCAGCTCGCCCGGCTCGGGCTCGATAGCCTCCCAGGGAATACGCTGGCGGATCGTCGCAAAACCGAGGTCGCGCAGCATCTGCAGCGCCTCGATCTCTTGCTGCGTAGTATAGCGATCCATGGCCACATTGGCGCCAAAGCGCGGTTGAGCCAACGCCGGCATCGTCGGCGACAGCCCGTCCTCGATGCCTCGACGACTGACCCGCGCGTTGCGCAGATCCAGGATCATCAACCAGCCAATGCCGACCATCAGGCACGCGCACACTATGGTATGTACGAGCGCAACCTGCCAGCCTACTGGTCTGCTAACACGTATTTTCTGCATACAGAGCCCATGGTATCATCGCACTATCCCATCTTTCCTTTACAAGGGGATATGGCAAGCGCACCTTCCATCTTGGCTGCACATAGCCTTTGGTAAACGCTTGTTGTATGGTATAATGCCCGCGCTACCAATCCATCAAGAGAGGAATCCCCTTGCTAAGATCACTTGGCGCTCTGCTGGGCGCATTCTCCCGTGATATAGGCATCGA
>SKLG01000192.1 GCA_007123335.1 Anaerolineae bacterium
CGCCATCGCCAAGAGCGCACACAGGATCCGCCTCATCTCCTCATGCCTCCCCGATGCCCTGCGCCAGATCAGCGCATGTACAAGCGAAAGATCAGCGGCAAAAAGATACGCGCTACCGGAGACGGCGCATCGCCAACTCGCAGGTTCAGTTCGGTCACCTCTCCCGACTCAAAGGGAAAGGTGGTCTGCCATTCTCCGCCGGGGAGGGCGCACTCGGCCCGGACGCCGTCCACATAGAACTCGAGAGGCGTGTCCTCCGTTATGTCACCTTGTGCCATCAGCTTGGGATCGAAAGCCCCTGGACCGCCATACAGTCCAAGCTCGGTCACCGACAGCGGATTGCCCTGCACATCGTCCCGAACGCCCGCTCCCCGAACCTCGACCTGTGCCCCGATGGGAGCCGGTTGGCCATTGACGGTCACAGCGCCATAGAACGAGTGGGGCAAGGAAGGGGGCTGCGCCAACACCGGTATAGCAAGGAACACGACACAGAGCAGCAGGATGATTGAGCTACGCAATACGAGTTTCAGCATCCGATGATCTCCATAAAAGGTGGGTTACCCGTCTCCCAAAGGAGTGTAAGGCCCCTTTGGGAGACGCTGCTGCTACTTTACAGTGGCGTCGTGCTAAAGCCAAATAGCTCGTCGTCGTTCTCCATGAGCACCCAGTAGCCGTTGAAGGGCGCCATCATCTGCGAAGCCATGCCAGGAGCATAGACCCACCCGGCCTGGTTATGCGCAGGACTGATCACCTGGATATAACCGGTAAATCCGCCGGGCGCCTGCGCCGCCGAGGCCAGGGCGATCTCCACGGCCATGTCGGGGAAGCGACAACCATCAAACGCCGGGGCCGGCCCTACCAGGTTAACGCCTGCATAAAGCGTACGGCTTGGTATGCCTGAGAGCTCGGTCGAGGGGATCAGCGTCGCTGTCGCCGTCTGTCCGGCAGCTACACGGACATAGATGGCATCAAGAGGCTGCAGGATATAAGTACCCAAGACTTGTTCAAACTGCTTGGTTTGTCCATTCCAACGCAAGAATATCTGGGCACCGCCCGCCACATCGAATATCTGGGCCAACTGGTCAGAGCCAGCAGCCAGCTTGACCGGCGTGGAAAAGAGGCTCCAGCCTTCACCCAAGACCACCTGGAACCCCGTCGGATCAAGGCATCCCGGATCGGGTGTGGTCGTCGGCGTGGGGCTTGGCGTCACTGTCGGTGTTGGGCTGGGCTCCTCACCCGTTGCATTCAACTCGAGGTTGGTCAGAGCACCGCTGCTCCATGGGAAGGAGGCCAACCAGGTCGTCTGGCCAACCACACGCACCTGCGCTTGCGCGCCGTTGACATGGAAAAAGATCGCCTCTCCGGCGTCCATGGTGCCCTGCACCACCAGCTTGGGATCCACGACGTTAGCGCCGCCGTATTGGCCGACGGTTGTAGTAGTGAGGGGATTACCGGCGATGCCGGTCGCCGCCCCGCCGCCGGCGGTCTGAGCCGAGATCACCGCGCCCACCGGAGCAGCGACGCCATTGATGCTCACCGGACCATAGAAACTGTGCGGTATATCTAGTTGTGCAGCCGCTGGCGTCGCCACCAAAATCAGAAGGAAAGCCATTCCGATCATCATTCGCAGGATCACGAACATTCTGCTCTTTGTCATCCGTTTTCTCCTAACGATCAAGGGGGAGGGGGATGAAGGCCCCCTCCCCCTCTAGAACTCGACACTCTTTTTAGCTCGATGGCGCTCCAGGTCGCCTAACGAGCGTGGCAGCAGAACCAGTCGTGCAGATCAGGCGTAAAGTGGAAGGGCGTCACCTCAAAGCCGGCCAACGTACCGGGGTCGATCATAAAGACCCAGTAGGCCTCGCCAGTGTAGAAATAGTTCGGGCTACTGGCCTGAGCTTCCTGGGTGTAGGTGCTGCTCCAGGACGCGATCTGGCCGGGCACCGACGGGCTGATGATAACGCTGGCCTGATTGCGTACCGAGTCCAGCGCAACTGCGGACGGCTTTCTGGCCTCTGGATCGCCACCATCAACGAGCCGGGCAGCCCAGGCTATCGCCCAACGCCCTTGATCGTACGGAGTAGCATTGTCCACTCTATCGATGCCAAAGGCAGCTCCCACCAGATTCCAGCCTTGAGCCAGATTGACACTGGGCAGGCCAAAGGAGCTCCTGTAGATCACCGGGAATCTGCCCGCCTCGGCCATGCGGATAAAGTAACCGCGCCCTGTCAACAACTGCGTGTTCGACAGGAGCTGGATGTAACCGAGGCTCGGATCGTACTGGAAGGCGGCTTGTGCGTTGTCCAGCCAACTGCCGAGGGTGGCGATCTCGCCCAAAGTGTCAGCGCTTCCGTGCAGCGGTACCGGCACCGAAAGAGTATTCCAGCCCTTCTGTAGCTCGAGGTAAGAGCCATAGTGTCGAATGCCGTCGGCGATTACCGTAGCCTGGGACACGCTTAGCCACGGGTTATAGTAGACATAGTGGCTCACGGCATCGCCGTTGCCCAGCGCATCGCTGCGCTGATCGATCTTGTGCGGCTCAGGAGCCGGGCCCTCGCTCGGGCCGCCCATGGAGCCCCAGTAATTCTCCTTGGCGTTGAACCAGAGGGGCTGTTGTAGATCACCAGCCCAGTTCTTGACGCCCCAGACGCCGTTGCCGACGACGTCGTTGTAGCGGAAATCAACCGCTACTTCACCGTCGCATAGGGCTTCGGCGGCAGTGGAGACACCGGCAAAGCCGTTCTGCGTGATGGTGTTCTCCTGAATCACCAGCGGCACATTCGCGGCGTCTTTCCACAAGGAGATGCCGTTGTTCGTGTTGCCGAGAATCTCATTATTGACGATAAAGACCGTGCAGCATCCCTCAGAACCACCCCAGTCACTGTAATAAGGCTGCACCGTGCCATAGAGGGAGATACCCGAGCCCAGCATCGCCGCCGTGGTGTTGCCGGTGGAAACGATGGGGTTAAACGCGGGCTCACCATCGGGCATGGTGGCAAACCCGTTGCTGCGGATGGCGTTGTTCAGGATCTCGCTGGCCGCCTCTGTGCCCACAGTGATGGATGTGGGATCGATAACCTCGACGCCACAGGAGAGGTCGACGCCGACGATGCCGCCGCCGCGGTTGTCATGGATCACATTGCCCTCGATGAGAGCGACGAGACCGGAGCCTTCCGCCTTTACGTTGAAATAGACGTCAGGCCCGGAGGAATCGATCGAGCCATCCTGGTTGATGTCCAGCGCCATCGCCGCGGCTGCCACAATGCCGAACCCCTCATTGCCGTGGATGACGTTCCCATAAACGTTGACGCGGCCGCTGTAGATAGGATAGGTTGTGGTATAGTCAGCAGTATCAGTGATGACCATACCGCCAGCGACTTGGTTCGCTTTGGGGTTCCAGGGTGTGACAAAGATACCCTGTATATCGACGTTGCCGTTCTGATCATAGTCCGGGTAGTTATCGACGCCATAGTTATCCGGGTCCTGGGACGAGACGCCCACGCCGCCGCCTGTGACGGTGAAACCCTCAAAGGTGACGCCGCTGGCCAGGATGTTCACCACACCGGCCATGCCATCGAACACGCTGCTCAGCGTCGAACTGACGATCATCTGTGGTTCGATGCCGCTGCCGTCGATGATCGTCACAGCAGGACCGGCCATCGACTTGAGCACCACCCCAGGAGTATCCATGATGATGGTCTCGGCGTAGGTATCGGGGGCCACATGGACCTCCATGCCTACGACCTGGCCAAAGGGGTTGTTTTCCGGATCGTCGCCGGTGTAGAGGGGCCAAGGGTCGGCCAAGTACTCGTCATCGACAAAATCCAAGGCCTCTTGGATCGTGTCGAATGAATCGACAAAGTCGAGCTGTTTCTGGCCACACTCTTCCAGTGCATCAAACCGTGATCGGTAGACGTATACGCGCCCAGACGGCATGCAGATGTTATAGGGGTGTGAGGGTACAAAGAGGACCTCACGACTGGTGCTTACCTCTAGCTGATAATCACCGATGGTGGTCGGGTTAATCAGATTATGAAGAAGCTCAAAAGTCACCGTGACCGTGCCCGCCGGGATGTCAAAGGGTACTTCGATCTCATAGGTCATGTTGTCAGTCACGACGGTAGGTGGTGTTCCTTCAAAGTACTGGTAGTACTCGATGTTGTTCACCCCCGTACCGTTGACCTTGATGTAGCCTGTGGTCGGATCATAACCACTGGGATCAGGCACATTGGTATCCGCTGGGAAACGGATACGAATAGTGGCGACATCTGACCCACCTACGGACAAGTCTTGTGTCGTTTCAAAGACGACGGTGTATTTGGCGGGAAGTCCCATATCACAAGGTTCGACGGTCACCGTAGCCGGACCTACCGCCAGTAGATCCACGGCGCCAACCTGCTCGCTGTCCCGTGGGCCCTGTGCCCCGGCAGCGCCCGGGAGCACCAGCCCCAGGACCATCGCCGTGAGCAAGAGCACGCGGAACAACTGGTGCGGGATATTGACTCGTCTGGACATGCTTTCCTCCTTCACTGGATAGCGCCTCTGGTACAAGTTGGTCCTGGCCTCGACACCGTCCCCCGGCCAAGAGGGGTGTGCTCCCGAGCGGGATCACGGTTTGGCATGGAGATCCTCTCTCGTTGTGCACCTCCTTCCAACGCCTCGCAGGCAGCGCCTCCACTAGAAACCGGCGTTATGCAGAACCCCATCAACGCTCTCGCCTGCCCATCTGGGAAGATGAGCGTTCTCGCCCTTTGGGCGACACACAATGGACATAGCGGCCCAAAAACTCTACTGCCCATGACGCAGCAGTCACGCGCCAGATACGGGGGACAACCATGAATTCCGAACCCCTTGACAGGCCGCTCATAAGCAAACAGGGAACACTAGAGAGGCTGAGTCAGCATCATGACGAGAACGAGAAGGCGGCTCGTTACGTAGAAATCCTGGCCGCAGGTCGAACACATGCTCCAGGCCTGAGGGATATCGATTTGCCGCTATCGGACTGTTGTGCTATACTGGCTATCGTTCGCTGAGGGATCGTCCAATGGTAGGACAGCTGACTCTGGATCAGCCGATCGGGGTTCGAATCCCTGTCCCTCAGCCAAAAGGCCCTATGACGACCAGTTGACTCACTATCAACTGGTCGTTTTGCGTTTCCGAGGTGGCGGAGAGAAGAGGAGTGAGGGTTCGGCGTCGGGAAGGTAGAGCGGTAGCGGATAGTCGATCTCGGCCACTAGAGGGGCAGACGGAGGAGAAGAGCTGGTTATCGAGGATTAGCTCTGGAAGCGTGGCGCCATCGACGATGAGCCACGTGGTCGCGCAGAGGATCTGGCCGCAGGCGTCGCACGTAGGGACAACCTCATCTCGAAAGGAGATACCGAGGCCTGAGTGCGGCCATCAAGTTGCTGCGCTCTGGTGCGTCACATGCACATCAGACGAAGGCAAGCGTGCATGCGCGTACCTGCGCGCCTTATGGTGCTCGGCTATCAGCGCCGCGTCTGGCGGTAGACAAGCACCGCGGCTACGATGGTTAACAACCCGAGGGCGACGGCGATGACGATGGTAAGGATGTCAAAGGTGCGCTCCACGCTCTCCTCAGGGATGGCAAAGGTGATGGGCGTCGGAGTGGGGAGGAGAGTGGGCCGGAGGGCGGCCTGGGCGTCGGTCAATGTTGGACTGGGCGTGGCGGTAGCCCTGGCCGTGGGCATGACGAATGGCTGGGCCGCCATCGTCTCTTGCAGCCAGGGGCATGCGGTGTAGAGGAACGATTCGGTACGGGAGAGATAGGGCAACTGGTCAGAGGAGACCCGCGCGGTGTTCTCAAACATGGTGCCTAGTTCAGCCCAGGGCTTGAGCTCCACCTGAAGCTCCACCTTGGTGGCCTGACCTGGCCCCAGGTCGTCGAGTTCCCAATAGACAGAGATGTCCCCATCGAAGGTGCCTCCGGGGGTTGACTGGGCCATAAGAGGAGCGCTATCTAGAGGCAGCACATCGGTCAAGACGATGTTGGTGACGGTCACCATGCTGATGTTGGAGATCCAAATGCCAAAGCGCTGCTGTTCCCCCTCGCACAGTGGGTCAGACCGGGTGGACATGGTCAGGTAGAGCATGGGCGATGCACCATCGTCGAGGCTGAGCGTGGGCCATGGCGTGGCCGTGGCCGTGGGGGTCGCCGTGGCCGTGGGGGTGGCCGATGGCAACGCCGTTGCCACTGGCGTCAGCGTGCGGGGCGCGTTGCTGACCCTGATGCCGGGCACAAATGTCTCGATGTAGCCCGCGCCATTGCCGTGCTGGATGACGCGCAGCCGCAGGGTATAGACGCCGTCTGGGATGCGGGTGGTATCCCAATAGGCCAGACGTCCGGCGGTGATCTGCTCCTGGCGGGGCTCGCTGATGGTGATCCAGTGGTTGGGCTCTAGTCCCTGGCCAAAGGATAGGCTGTAGGAAAACGACCCCTCGCCCATCGCGACGGTTCCCAGGATCGACACGAGGCCGCCTAGCTCGGCGCCCTCGGTGGGCGAGTGAATCTCGGCCTGGGGGTCGGTCTCGGCCGCAACGGGTTGCCAAAATGCCAACGAAAGCGCTATGAGACATGTATAGATAAGGAAGCGTTTCAAAAAAGCACTCCTTGCGTCGAGTTACTGTTGAGCATCAGCGGCACGACATTGTAATCTGATCGTCACGATGCATCAAGTTTGTGATGGGTGCCTCGTGCGGCATCCCCTGGGGATGCACGATGACGCATGGTTCCCTACCGGGGAAGAGGTCCAGCGTCAGCGGCACGGCGATGGTACCCGGTTGTTTCTGCACATAGAGCGTATAGTCCCCCTCGTCGACCAAGCGGCGGCCAAGCTCGGGCGGCAACAGATAGTCGAAGCAGAGCGTGCGCGACTCGGCTGGCGGCACGATCACCAGATCGGCGAACACGGTCTTGCCCGCCTCTCGGCTCACAGTGACCTCGTCGTGCCCTCCGTGATGGCCCAGCAGCTCACTGCCCTTGGGCGTCAACACGCGCACATAGTTCCAGTAGCAGTCCTCGGTCAGCTCGCGATAGGAATCGGCATAGAGAGAGCGCCATACGCAGGGCTCGTCTGTGGGCGGCGAGGTATTCTCGTAGGTGACGCACAGGCGAGCGATGAGAGCATCGCCCTCGGCCGAGACGCGGTAGGCGATGCGCCGGTGGATGTTGCGGTCGACCTTGTTCCAGCCCACGTTCGAGTCCACCACCATCAGGTAATCCCCTGGCCAGGAGCGCACGGCGCCATCCACCCCGGCATCGCGGAGACGGGCCTGAAGACGGGGATGATCGATGGCCCAGGCGAGGAGATGTTTCTCCTCCACGGCTCGCTGCAGCGCCGCGACCAGCCGAGCCAGATCGCGGGGCGTTAGCGCCCCCAACCTGGCCGCTCCCGCCTCCACCAAGGCGCCGCCAAAGTCCTTGCGGTGCTCCAACCAGGCCTGGAACGCCTGGTGGCGTTGGGTGATAGAGGGGGCATCCAGTGGGTGCTCCCAGAATCCCACCGCCACCTCGAGGACATTGTCCGCGGTGACGGTGACGTCATAGTCGGGAAGATACAGCGGCCCCAAGGCCTCTAGCACCCATTGGACGAGGACCGAATCGATGGCCACGACGCCATCGACGGGCTCGCCCATGTCGAGGAGGTAGAGGGAAGCGAGCACCTCGGCGGAAGTGGTAAAATCGGGGGACCAGTTGCCGTCGCGAAAGAGGAGCACGCCGGCCTGCATGTAGCGCCGCAGCGCCTGGGGCGGGAGGGGATGCACGGCGTGGTAGGCCTCGACGTCATAGCTGTTCATGTAGCGTATGGCGGCCAGATCATAGCCGTCAAAGTCGATGACGGCCAGGCTGCTGATAAAACCTCCAGTGGCCCGCAGCTCATCGCTGTTCTGGATGAGGACGAGATAGCGGCGGCTCTCACCCTCGGCGAGAGCCTCGGGCAGGATGAGCAACCCGTCGACAAGCAGGGTGGGCAGCCCGGCATACCGGCGCAATGAAGGGATGTTCCGCTCACTGATCGCCGTTTGCCACTGTGAGGCCGAGGCGCGGGCGGTGAGAAGCGAGGATCTGCGTTCGCGTAGCGCCCTGGCGACGGCGGCCAGAGGCTCGGCATGCATCTCTATGGGCACGCCGGCGGCGGTGTTCACCGTACCGTGGAGATCGTAGCTACTCTGGACGCGGAGCGCTACCCACCAGGCCGTCTCGGTGAGCTCGCTGGCCATGTAAAGCCCTTGGTGAAGCACGGTGGCGCGCACCGAGAGCCATGGCCAGAGGGACTGTCGGGCCAAGGGGCCAAGCACGCCGCCAAAGGCGCCCTGCAACGCGTCGAGATCGGACTGGATGCGCTCCAGATCGCGAAGCGATGCGGCCGCCTCTGGGGCATGGGTCATGTCGTGAGGGGCACTGAGGAGGATGGACGCCCGCCGCCCAACCCGTTGGGTGGCCCGCCAGAGAGAGGCTGCACGCAAGAGGGTCCAGCCCATGCTGGCCAGAAGCAGGATGGTCAGCAGGAGCAGAATCAGGTTCGCCCACGAGCGGCGCTCGGAGCGCCGCTGGGAGTAACGCTCGCGGCTCCTGGGTTTGGTAGCGGCGGCGGATATCATCGGACGTTGTGGTCCTCCAAAACCGGCGACGGGAGGCCGTCGTATCCCTTCCGGCCTCCCGTCGCCTTGTTGCGCTATCGTGGGTCGGTGGACGTTGAAACAGCAGCCGGATGCTCCTGCAAGAGTTCGTTCAGCAGTTGCTCATAGTACTCGCCAAAGATGGTCAGCTCCCGGGTAAAGGGATCGCAGAGGCCACCGTTGAAGGGTGGATCCCCCGTCTGGCCGGGAAGCGGATAGTTCAGGCTGAACCACAGCCAGCGTTGCACCAGACGATGGTCGTCGTCGGGATAGCCGATGCCCTCATCTCTGGCCGAGAGCAGAAACTCAAAGCTCTCGCGCATGAAGCGTTTGACGCGCTCATCCCCCGGCATACCGCCGAGGTTGTCGAACCAGTGGGAGGGATAGAGCACGCCATATTCAGAGATGATCAGCGGCTTGTGGGCCTGGCCGCGCTGGGCCATCCAGTGGCGAAAGTCCCACACGAGCTGCCGAAAGATGTCGACGTTGGCGTTCTCCCACCAGGGATAGTCGGCGCCACGGTCGGCGTCGATGCCCACCGGGATCTCGGAGCCATAGTCGCCACGACGCTCGAGGGTGATCTGGATATGGATGTTCCAGACATCCACGGGCATGGGCGCGCCATAGAGGGCCTGATAATGGGCCATGGCGCGATCCAGCCACTGCAAGCGGAGCGGCGTGGGCTGCACGACGCCACCGATGGCTATTTGGCTGGTTGGATCCACCTCTTTGAGAAACTGGTAGCTCTGGCGATAGATCTCGGCGTACTGCTCCGGCGTGCGGTTGCCCTGCCAGATGCATTCGGGCTCGTTGCCGATGAGCCACAGTGACCCCGGGTTGGCGCGAGCCGCGCGGGCCACAGCATCCCAGTTGGGCGGATAGCTGTCCTCGCGCACCTTGATGAGCTGCACGTATTCGACGCCGCTGGGTCGCGCCGGCGACTCGGCAAAGCGCCAGTCAGAGTACCAGCCAAAGGGCAGCCGCTCCAGCGGATAGCTGGTCAAGGGACCATAGCCCAAGACGCCCAGACCAAAGCGGTCCAGCGTGGAGAGGGGCGCTGGTGCGGCCCCTCTCCATCCCTTGACGACCAGGGGCAGTCAAGGATTGTTCATACTGGACTGTGAACGAGGTGCCTGTCCATTAGTTACGGCATGATCGCGCAGCACCAGCGGCACATAGAGCGCCGGAGCCGTCGGTTCGACGGTGGGTGTCGGCGTCGGCACAGTAGGTGTCGGCGTCACGGTAACCGAGCGCTGGCCCAAGTCGATGTCGATGGATATCTCTGGAATAGGATAGATATAGGCTGCCGCAGGGCCTGACGCCTCGTAGCCGGGTGGCGAATCGACGACAATGATATAGAGTTGGTAGGGCGGCAGATCAAAGCAGTAGGGATCGGTGACGCCATCGGTGATGATCTGATCTACGACGGTGCCGTCGGTTAGCTTGACGGTGACGGTGGCTCCGGCCAACAAGGGCTCCCCCTCATCGCGGATGCCGTCGCCATCGAGGTCGTCATAGACCGAGATGCAGATGCTGCCGGGCTTTGGCGTCGGCGTGGCGGTGGGCGTCGGCGTCAGCGAAGGCGTCGGCGTGATGGACGGCGTCAGGGTGACGGTGGGCGTCGGTGGTGTTTGGATATGGACGGTGGCGTTCTGCCAGCTCGAGGTCAGCGCGGCGCCGCCGGGCATATAGGCCGAGACGGATCGCGCGGTCAGCAGTGTTCCGGCGGAGGGCGTAACCACCTGCTTGGCCTCAAAGTAGAGGGTGGCATAGTGAATAGTGCCCGTGACTGGCGTCCCGGATTTGCCAAGGCCCATGTCGATGGTGCCGGCGTTGTTATCGTATTGCAAGGCGCCGTGGACGTTCATGATGCTGCTGGGTTGAGGGGCCATGCGCAGGCGCAGATAGGTGGGATCGAAATTGAGGCGCATGTCAGCGGTGCTTACCTCGTTGCTACCGGCATCAATATATAGGGCGATGTGAAACTGGGCGCCGGTGTTCACCGTTGTGGATGCCGGTTGGGGCCGGAAATTGGCCTGAGCCAGGAGCTCTGGCCCGGCGGAGAGATCGGCCTGTGGCTCCTCGGCCATCAAGCCCGGAGGCGCGGCAGCTACCGATTGCAGCAGCAGCGCGACGGTCAAGAGCACGGCCACCAACACGCCCAGGCGGACAACTTGGCCCCGGTTTCGTCGAGGGTTGGCAAAAAGAGTCATCGTGGATTCCTCCTAGTATTGAAGGGTCTCATGGCTGTCATCAAGAGCCTGACGCTCAGGAGAGGCGCTGAAAACCTGGGGCCTAGAATGGCGCTTCTTCGCCTTGCTCAAAGTAGTTTGGCGCCATGCAAGCCAGATCAGCGCCGCTGATGGTGCCATCCTTGTTAAAGTCGGCACGGGCATCCCAGTCTGGATCGCCTGTGCTGCTAAAGTAGGCGGGGGCGAGGATGGCTAGGTCAGCACCGCTGATCTGGTTGTCGCCGTTGGCGTCGCCACCCTTGAGGGCGCCCATGTCGACGCCGTTCACCCAGGTGTTGAGGGTGCCAGACTCGCATTTACGCAAGGTGCTCTCGCCCTTGACGCATACATCGACGGTGCCCAAGCCACGAGTGATGGGGGCCACGACGATGACGCCGGTGGGCCCGTTGAGGGGCGTCACGGAGCCATGGATGTTTTCGCCCTCGGGGCGCACAACCCAATATTCCATGTCCATATAGGGGGCGCCGCAGGGCAAGGTGACGGTGATGCGCAGCTCTACGCTGTCACCGTAGGTGGGGGCCAGCAGCTCGACGCCAGCGGGCATACGCGCCGTATCCTGCGCGCCGACGGCTACCAAGCCGAGCATCAGCACGCCCAAGAGGACAAGTGCAGCCAACAGCGCCGCTCGCTGCCACGCCAAGCGTGATGATGTGCCGTTCATGATCGGTGTTTTGTTCATCCTGTCGCCCTCCTTCCAGAGCATTCGGAACCGCGATATGGCGGCTCGCTCCATTTAGATCGGTCACTCTGCGCGGCTGGAATCATACCTTATCCCTCTCCTTCTCGCTAGCGCTCCAGACAATACGCATGCACGGCGTCGGCATAAGCCCGACCGAACACCGATAGCTCACCTGGTCCCACAAAGAGATCGCCATGGAACTGGCCTCGGGTGTCGTTAGCGAACCAGGCCCAGGCCTGGACCTCGTCGCCGGCGGCCATCCAGCTCACCACGTCGTCCATAAAGGCGATGATCTCCTCAGGAGTGTCGGCCCGCTGGTGCGGGCTATCCTCGCCAAACAAGGCGCCAAACTCGGTGAGAAAGAGGGGCTTGTCACCCTCACCGGCGCGATCCATCCAGTGGCGAAAGTCCAGGATGCGCTGGCGAAAGGCCTGGGCATCCAACTGGCTTTTGTCGGATTCCAGGACATAGTTGTGAATATTCCAGCCGTCGACGGGGGGATCGTAGCCGAACTGCTGACGGTAGCTGGCGCGAAAGGCCTCGGCCCAGCGCCAATCGGCGTTGGCGATGCCGGCCGGTGTCAGCCACACTGGACTACCGCTCCTTTGGGCGGTACGCACCACCCGGTGGTAAAAAGCCGCATAGGCGGCGGGGGACAGGTTGTCCTGAAACGGGTCGTTGGGCTCGTTGCCCACAAACCACCAGGTCCGCGGGCGGTCACGCATGGCTTGCAGCAGCTCCTGCTGCGCAAAGGCGGGGCGCACCAAGTAGACGCGGTGATGCCCGGGAAGGGCCTCACCGGCAAACCCGTACTCATAGTACCAGACCGGCCCGAGCCTGGCCAGGTCATCGGGCCTGCCGCGAGCCACCACCACTACCCCGCAACGGGGCCAGAGGGGTGCAGGCTCTGGCAGGGCGGCTCTGGCGATCAGAAGCAGCGCAACCAATGCGACAAGCAGCGCCCTGCGCATCATCCGCCGTTCGCGCCCTGGTCCTGGGTCTGATCATCGGGCGGGGACACCTGAATCGGCTCTGGCGAGCTCTCCACGGTGCGCCCTTGTTTCTGCCAGGGGAGCAAGCGCTTGAGGCCGACGGCGCCGTTGTCGTGGTGGCCATTGGCGCCATTGCCATTCTCGCTGTGGCCATAGTACTGGGCATAGTGGTAATAGTTGTAGTGGTAGTAGTAGCCACCGCGGCGGGCATTGAAACGGTTCAATACGACGCCGAGGAGCTTGCCCTCCACCCGCTCGATCTGGGCAGCGGCCTGGAGGCAGAGATCTAACCGGGTGCGTCCGACCTCAGCGACCAGGATGGTGCCGGAGGCAAGAGAGGCCAGGATGTTGGCATCGGCCACGCCGAGGATGGGCGGGCTGTCGATGAGAATGACGTCAAAGCGGTCGCAAAGCTGGGTCAGCAGCTCGGCCATGCGCGGCGAGTTGAGCAACTCGGCGGGGTTAGGCGGGATCACGCCGCTGGTCATGAGCCATAGATCGTCAGAGTGGGTGGTCTGGATCACCGCATCTGGTGAGTCGGCCTCGCCGACGATGTAGGCGCTGAGACCGGTATCATTGTCAACATCAAAGATTTTGTGCATGGTTGGCCGGCGCAGATCGGCGTCGATGGCCAGCGTCTTGAGGCCAGCCTGGGCGGTGACCACCGCCAGGTTCGCCACGGTGGTCGTCTTGCCCTCACCTGGGGCGACGCTGGTGACCAAAAAGACGCGGGGCTCATTGGAGTCGAGGGAGTAGCGCAGCCGGGTGCGAAGCATGCGAAAGCCCTCGACAAAGGAGGAGAACGGATGGTTGAGGGCCAGGGTCTCGGGGGTGGTGCCGTTGGCTGCGCCATCGAGCTCGGCCACCATGCCCAACGTGGGTAGCCCGAGGATGGTCTCGATATCGGCCTGGCCCTTGACCGAGTCGTCGAGGTATTCGATAAGAAAGGCTGCGCCGCCGGCGAGCATGAGGCCCACCACAGCAGCCAGCACCGTGTTCTGCAGCACCTTGGGAGCGGTGGGCGTCCTGGGTGGGATGGCGTCCTCGATGACGCGGATATAGTTTACCGAGCTGGAGCGCAAAAAGTTGAGCAGCTCAGAATAATTGGCCCGGCGGGTGGTGAGCTCTTGTTGCAGGCGCAACACGCGCTCGGTGTTGTTGGCCTCTTGCTCAGCCAGCAACGCCTCGCCCAGGATTCTGATCTCCGCCTCTAGCTCGTCAAGCTGGGCGTGGACGAACTCGCGGTAGCCCTGCTCGCGGCCCTCGGGATCGCTGGGACTGCGACGGATGAGCTGGTTGGCCAGCTCGTTGGCGGTGGCCGCCGCCCGGCTGGGGATGGTGTCGGCCACAGTGATGCGCATAAGCTCGGTGTTGCGCAACAGCGACACGGTCACCTTGGGCATGTGGGGCAAGCCCAGATTCTGTCGCGTGGCATCCATAATGGGGCGCGTCTTGAGCAGCTCGGCGTAGGTCTGGGCCAGGCGCTGACTGGTCTGGATCTCGCCGGTGGAGGGGTTGACGAGGTCGACGCTGCCGCCGATGATGAGCAGCGTCGAGGCTTCAAAGGTAGGCTGCATGTTGACGCTGACGAGATAGGCAGCGCCCCCTCCCAGGACGGCGCAGAGGATAAACAACCACCACCATCTGACCAGAATCGCCCAGTATTGTCGTAGTTCCACGGTCACACTCTCCAAGCGTTTTGCGCCAGCCGGTGTGGCGGGGCGCGCCCATTGATGAATCGATGTTCTATGTACTCGGCGCGTGTTGGATCCCGTGCACGCGTTGTACGGCTTCTATCAGGGCCAGCACCGCCCAGAACAGCACGCCGGGCTTGGCGCCCAAGGCGACAACGTCGGTGAGCCCGTAGACATGATAGCCTACCAAAGCAGCCACTATGCCCGCGGCCAACGATGCGCCAAAGCCGCGCCCCTGACGGCAGAGGCGCAGGCCGTCGCATATGGCCAGACCCACGAGAGCCAGATAGGCTGCCAACCCGACGAGCCCCACGTCGTAGGCCATCTGGATCAAGACGTTGTGGGCGTGGGGAGTGCCCATGTCAAACACCACGCCGCCCCAATAGCCGCCGGTATACCCGGCGTAGCGAGCGCGAAAGGTGCCCAGTCCCGCACCGAACAAAGGCGTTTCGATGATATAGTCCCAGGCCCGAGCCCAGATCTGGATGCGGCCGGTGAGGGTCAAGGTGCCCACCGAGGTGCGCAGGCCGCCGGTATCGTTCACGGCGGCGACGACATGAGGGGCCAACAGGTCCTGTCCCCAGAAGAGATAAAAGACCATGCCGGCCATAGTCGCCACCAGGAGAACCCAGCGGCCCCAGGGCCAGCGTAGCGCCACCAAGGCGACGAGGCCCACAGCCAACCCAACCCAGGCCCCACGGGATTGGGTGAGGAGCAGGGCCGCGCCAAGGAGAACGGCCAGGATAGCAGCCAACAGGCGACCCAGCCCGTTGAAGGCTCCCGCAAAGAGGCCTGGGCGATCCCACGGCGCCAGGGCCGCGCCCAGAGCCAGGGGCACGACGAGGAGCAGGACGCCGCCCAATTGATTCGCGCTGGCGCGACCACGCTCGGCCTCGGGGAGATCTTGAACCCAGCGGGGCATCTGCTCGAGGATGGCCGCCAGGGTCGGCGCCTTGGTGGCACGCAGCCCGTTGGTGATGCCGACGAGGGCAAACCCGAGCGCCAACAGCAACACGGCCAGCACGACCAACCAGAGACCGCATTCGTCCTCCACCCAGCGGCTGATGGCACGCCAGAGAGCCAGACCCAAAAAGAGGGCGGTGACCTTGGGCAGGGTCAGCGCCGGCACCCAGGAGCGCCAGGCGCCGATGGCCGCCATGGCCAGGAGCACAAACAGAGCCGGGTTGTAGACCGAGGCAGGCCATATCTTGCCTCCCAGGAGACGATCCAGCACCCAGACAGCGACGATCAGAAGCAGTGCCCAGGGAACCAACCCCGGGCGCAGGCTGGGGAACCACAGTATGGGCGCGGCCAGCACCAGGGCCAGGCCGTCGACCCAGGCCATCGAGCGCACACTGACGGTTCGTGGGTTGGCTCGCTCCATGCTAGCGCTGCAGAGTGTCAAGGTCGGGGTCGCCTTCTGACAAGAGGGATACACGATGTACTGGCCATCGGACGACCGGACCAGGTCACGACATCGCTACACATATGCATCCAACCTATTATAGCCGCCCAGGATGAATGGCGAATGAAAAAGCATCATAGTTTCATGAAACTTTTGTAAGGCGGGATCTGAAATAACAGGATGGGCAGCTCTGGGTGATGCTTGCAGACGCCTGCGAGTCAGGCCGACATGCCGACAGGATGGGAAGGAGCGCTCATTGGCCTCCAGCCTCAGGGAGAAGCGCCCAGGGCAAAGATATGAGAGCGCGATCCTGAATCGCGCCTGATGCGGAGGCACCGAACTTGGCGAGGAGCTCCAGTTCCCCGCCTGGGGGGGCGTCAAGGGCGATGGAGCCGGTGAACACACAGACGGCCTCGGCGCCGGCGCCCATCGCTCCCAGATGCCATTCGAGGCGCTCGGCCCCCATGGCGATGCTGCCTGCACTGATCTCATAGGAGTCGATGCGCAGCCAGGTGGGGATATTGGCACTCTCTAGGGTGGCGATGGCGTCGTGCATGGTGGAGCCGCCGATGTTGCGCACCTCGAGGCGGGCGGTGACGGTCATTCCCGGCGCGGCGATGTGGGGCTCGACGTTGAGCCAGAGCCAGGGCTGGGCCTGGGGAACGGGGGTAGCCTCGGGCGGCGGCTGAGTGGGACGCGGCCGCGGCGGAACCGGCGTGGCAGGCGCCACGGGGGTCCAGGTGGGCGGCGGGGTCATGGGCACGGTTTGCCGGACGGGGGCGGTGAGCCAGCCGGCCCAGGACGTGTCGCCACCCCAGAGCAGGGCTAACAACACAAGGACGGCAAGAGTCGCCAAGCCTCGGGGAGGCCTAGGGTGGGTTGTTGATGGTTTGCGATGGCGTTGGTGAGTCAACGATGGTCTCTCCTCATCTACGGGTCACCCATCTAGCCCTGAGCCGACATCCGGCCAGGGCAGATGGGTGATAAGCTGTAATGCCGATCCTTAGAGGGTCTCTGGCCCATGGGGCGAGAGATCGGCCATGTCTACATCGGCGCGGGTCAAACGGCCGAGGAGCTGGACCAAGACCTGGGCCCTGGCCCCGCCGGAGAGGGACTTTTCAAAGATCACGTCCAGGTCGCCGAGGGGATGGCCCTCGGGGAGCCTGACGAGCTGGCCGCGCCGAAAGGGGGCCGAACCTTTGGCGCTGAGCTGGGCCAACCGGCGACGGATATGCTGGACGACGGCATCGTCCACCAGGGCGTACTCGTCGGCGATGCGCACGATATGGCTCAGCCCTGGGGTCCAGCGGATATCGGCGGGGTGCACGTCGGCATCGGTGAGCTGGGCAAATAGATAGCGTGGGAAAAGGGGTTTGGCCGCGCTATGACGGCGACGGTATATTTGCCGCGACACTGATCGCGGAAACCTGGGCAGATAGGTCTCGATCCCTGCCTCGGTCAGTTGTGCCTGCACCTTTTCCTCTTGCCTCGGTTTCGTGAACAGGACGTGCCAGCCGGACATGGTCTTTTTCTCCCTGGATACGGCAGAGCTACCGAGATCGGAGAGCTACCCCCATAGTATACCAGGAAGAAGGGCTGACGAAGCGCCGGAGGGCGGTCAGAATTGCTCCTTACGAGATTAGTATTTATATATAATTGCATATTGGATCGTGTCTGCAAAGGATCTCGCGCCCTGACGAGGCCATGGCCCCTGGGTCCCCATGATGGTGGGGACGGCAGAGAAGGGTTTCTGGCCATGGTCATGGCACGGGGCGAGCGACGACGATGACGCGGTGGGTGTAGGCCCACTCGGGCCAGCAGGTGATAAGGGTCAGGCGAGCGTCGGCGGTCTGGGCCATGGCCTGGGCGTGCTGGCGGCGCTGGGCAAGGCTGCGACCGAGCTCGGGAAGGGTGTCGACCGTCTCTACACGATAGGTGGCCTCGGCATCGCCGACGCCGATGGCGACGCGGATCTCGTCGCCGCGCTGGAGTTCCCACAGGCCGTCAAAGACGCCGCCGTGTTCAGCGCTGCTGTGGCCGGAGAGGACGCAGTTGCCGGGCCGACCGGGGGCGACGCTGTCGCGATGGTGGCCGACGGCGTCCTCAGGGACGGGCCACTGGCCGACGGTCTGGCCGTCGACGACGGTCAGCGCCCAGCTCACGGCGACGATGGGGGCATCGAGGCCGAGGCGGGGGATGACGACGCGGCCGATGGCGCCCGGGACGTCGGGGCGGGGCGTGGGCGTCGTCGCCACGGGTAGCGAGATGGAGGGCGGCGTGGGCGTGGCCGTGGCCGGGATGGCCGCAATGGTCGGAGCGGCGGTGTCCTCCGCTTTCGGCAGGGAGGCCTGGGCCGACGCGGCGTCGGCGGGCGTGGCGGTGGCGGGGACGATGACGGTCAAGGGGATGCCCTCGTCACAGGCGACCAACGCCAGGGCAAGGGCCAGCAGCAGCAGAAGGGCTGCGGCTCTGGGCCATGGTGTGCGGTGGGTCATGTTGTGGGCACTCCTATAGGATATGCGATGCTGGAGGGCTGAGCGGCGTTGGCCGCAACGCGGGATGGTATTCCCGGTTGGTGTTCCGAAGGAGAGAAGGCACGGGTATGGCCGATGGGCTCACGACATACCCGCAGAGACCTGGATGTTGCGCACTAACGCTGATGGAGCTGCTCCTTCACGTAGAGCAATACGGCACGGGCCAATTCAAGGGCTTGGCAGGCATCTTTTCGCCCAGGCAGGGCCTCAGGGAGGGAGCCCACGATGGCATCGGGATAGCGCGTAGCGACATAGTAGGTATCCAGGACAGGAGCCAAATCGGCGGGAACTTCCTGCTGAAGCTTGGCGGGCAGGAGTTGGAGCAGCTCGACTATAAAGTGGGTTCGGGGCGCCGCATGACCTGTCTGGGCGACGAGCAACGCCTTGAGGGCCTTTTCGGCGCATTGCTGGGCATGAAAGCAAGTCTGGGCGTAGATGCCCTCACGCCATGTGAGTTCGGCAGTGCGCAGATCCTCGTTCGCCATGTAGAGCCAGCGACGCTCAGGCTCGTTCATAGACCACCTTGCCTTTGGCCTGCACCTCATCGCGAAAGAAGGGGCGCTCACGACGTAGTTGCTCAAACTCTTCCGGCGTATAGACCAGCAGATCGGCGGCTACGCGGGGAGCCAGATAGCGTCGCATCTCGCGCATGCGTTGCCAGAAGGGCATGGCGGTGTCCTGGATGATGATCAGGTCGATATCGGAAGATTCGCCGACGTCAGCGGACGTCAGAGAGCCAAAGAGGATGGCCCGCTGGCAACGTGGGTCTTGGGCCAGCTTGGCGATGAGATGCTCCAGCTCGACCATGAGCTCGTCGCGACGGGACAGAGAGGTATTCATAAAAGGCCCCCTTTGCGATCCTCTGGATGCAGTATGCATGGAGGTTGCCGCAACGTCAAGTCCGAGGATCTCTTGGCCGCAACGCGTGCTCGGCGTTCCCGGGCGGCAAAATGGGTTTGTTTCGTAATCAGACCAGAGTTAGAGGGCATCGGGCGTCTCGTTGACGGAGACCTCGACCTGCACGGGCGGGGCGACGGCCTCGCCGCCGCGGAGGCGCTGGAGGCGCTCGAGGCGGGAGAGGGCGCGGTCGAGCTGGTTCTGCAGGGCGGTCTCGTAGCGGGCGAACTTGATGGCGTCGTCGATGGGCGGCAGGCTGTTGATGGCGCTTTCGACGGCGCGACAGTGTTGCTCCTGCTGGCGATCGCGCTGCTCGATCTGTTGGGTCAGCGCGTCGAGCTCACGCTCCGCCGCCTGCCGGATCTCGTCGTCGGAGAGGTCGGCCAACGAGGGATCAGCCGACACCATCGCTGAGCGCAGTTGTCTCTTGTTATTTAGTCTATTTTCTATTTCTCTACGCCTTGCAGTGAGTGGGTCTAATGCCGTCACCGGCGAAAGAGCCAAGACCTTCAGGATGTCGTCGCCTCGCTGGCGACTGGTCTCCGCGTCGTCGTGAGCCTGGGCGATGGCGCCGGCCTCGGCGCGGTAGAGGCGGGAGAGGCGCCAGTAGGCGGCGGCGATCTGCTCGACGAGGAGTTCCTCGATGCTGTTGCCGGGGGCGAACTCTTCGCGCAGGGTGGCGAGGAGGGCCTCAAAGGCGGCGCGGGATTCGTAGGGCTCCAGGGCCTCCGGAATGACGGCCTGGGCGAGGACGCCGTGGGTGAGGGCGTTGTAGCGCACGGCGGCGCGTCCCTGGGCGGTCTGGGGGCCGGTGGAGCGCAGGGCGTTGGCGCGGTTGGCGGCGAGCTGTTTTTCGGTGACGCGTTTGGGTCCGGTCATGCTGGGCATCTCCTTGGGTAGAATGGTTGTTCTATCTATTATACGGGAGATGGGGACGCATGGGCAAGTTTTTTTCGGATTTCGAGGGTGTTTTTTTTCCTCGGTGACGATGGGAGAAGAGCCGAGCTGGCGCTCGGCGTTCCCAGGGCGATGGCGCTCCCAGGCGCTCCTGGGTGGATCATGTGCCCTGCATCTGGATGACGACGCGGATGGTGCGCAGGAAGATGAGGATGTCGAGGACGGGGCCTCTGCGTTTGATGTAGTAGAGATCGTATTCGAGTTTGCGCTTGGCGTCGTCGACGCTGTTGCCGTAGCGATAGCAGACCTGGGCCCAGCCGGTGATGCCGGGCTTGATGGAGTGGCGGATGCGATAGTAGGGCAGGAGCTGGGCCAGGTCGTCGACGAACTCGGGGCGCTCGGGGCGCGGGCCGATGAGGGACATGGTACCGTTGAGCAGATTCCAGAGCTGGGGCGTCTCGTCAAGGCGGGTCTTGCGCAGCCAGCGGCCGACGCGGGTGACGCGAGGGTCGCTCTCCTGGCTCCATTGGGCGCCGTCGCGCTCGGCGTCGGGGACCATGGAGCGGAATTTGTGTACTATAAAGGACCGGCCACCGAGGCCGACGCGGACCTGTTGGTAAAAGATGGGGCCGCGGCTATCGAGGCGGATGGCCAGGGCGATGAAGGGCAGGAAGGGAGCCAGGATGAGCAAGCCGATGGCGGCGGCCACGAGGTCGATGAGGCGACGGGCGGCGTCCCAGAGGCGGGTGACGATGGCGCCGTTACGGTCGACGAGGGCAAAAAGATTGGCGCCGATGTGATCGACAGGGAGGGCGCCATGGAGTTCCTCGTAGTAGAGGGACATGGGCACGATATGGACGCCGGCCTCCCAGCAGCGGACCAGGGCCTCGAC